>JAUVHT010000102.1 GCA_030593155.1 Candidatus Bathyarchaeota archaeon | reverse complement strand
TCTCTCTTTAGAATATCAGACATTTTCTCATACTCCTAGTAGATCCGCTATGAAGGTCATCCCTACGGCCCCTAGTAAGAAGCCGACAGCTATTACAGCCATGATGATGAACTTCACGATGTCCTCGCCCTTGATGGAGCCGAGCAGATCCGGGTCGTCGCTGATCGATGCACCCGCGGCATAGAGCTCCTCGGCGAGGAGCATGTAGTCACAGGTCGCGACCATGAACGGCATCTGGTGGGTGTTAGCTGTACCACCGATCTGCATCGCGCCGATGGCGTTCCCGGCTTCCCCGATGACCACCGACTCGTAATAGAAGCCCCCTACAAGGATGTTGGAGGCGGGTCGCTCCCTCTGGAAGTAACCGAGAACTCCCGTCAGGTACGCGGACTGCCCTTCAATGAAGTGTATCATGTCAGGATCGAACTCTTCAGGCTTCCCTTGGGATAGATATGCCGTCCTTAATGTCTCCTCTACGAGGGGAAGCGCGTCATAGAGTGGACAATAGGCAGCGATCTCAACGCCAGCCTTGACACACTCCTCGGCGACATACTCAAGGATGCTGATGGAGGCCAGGATCTGGGGACCCTGAGTAGAGTCGTTAAGCCCCCCTCCGATCCCGGGGGTCCAGAACAGGGGCTGACCCATCTCGGCCGCCCTGCCCACCGCCTCTGGTATTGCTACCATGGCGGGCAGGGTCCTCACCTTGATCTGGCCTTTTTTACTCGTAGACATGAAGTAGTACATGAGCGCGAAAGTCAGTAATAGTACGACGAATGTCATCACTCGTCCTTCAACGATAATTGCCATTTTTTCCCTTCCATTCTTTTTTCGGTCTAACCTATGGACAAAGGACACGGTTAACCCCAACCATGGAGCAAACTATGTCGCTAGCCCAACGTTAGGTAGACTAAACTCTGTTATTATTCTATTTATTATATAACATTTCTCAATAAACCGGTTCTCCATTTTCAATTTCAGTCTTTTTTCAAGCAAATTCCTAAGCAAAGTCTGTAACATACCTTTTAGATAAAATAAACGCCTTTCTAATCTTAATTTTTCGAATCGAAAACGAATAACAAAGATTTTTTTCATTAAATACGAGCCTGCGAATCCTTTCTATTATTAAAATAAAAAACCGGATCGTGCCTTCAATGTAAAAACACTCAAATTCTAGAGCCTTAAAAATATAGAAAATTAGAGGTTTATTCCTCGATGATCTCTACGTTCGCCCGGGGTACAGTCACGACGGTGCCGTCATCAAACTCGACTTCCAAGACCCTGACGTAGGACTCGGACTCCACCTGCTGGAGCTCAACAGGAAGGAACTTCACAACCCCGATGGCCCCAAAGTAGGGATGCCTGATGATACGCACCGGGGTTCCCGGCACCATCCCCGAGGCCAGCTCCTCAAGTCCCTGCTCCACGGCCTCATCGTGGGGGATTATTATCTCGGGCCTGAGGACGCCGGCCCTGATCTGGGTGGCTCCGTTCACCGAGGCGTAATAACCCTCAAAGCTCCTCAGGAGGTCGAAGGAGGACTGGGACATCCGCATTTTCCCGAAGCCCTCCGTGATGATGACCGAGATGCCCAGCTCCTCCTGCCCCGTGATGGCGACGCCGATCTCCTCCCCGGTGAAGGAGGTCAGGTCGTCGTGGCGGACCCCTCCGGCCACGATGCAGGAGACGCCGACCTCGACAGCTTTCTTCAATGCATCCAGGGTCACCATAGACCCTCCAATGAGGATGGCTCCTTTGTCCTCGGTGGTTATCAATTCCTCAGAGAGGACCTTTTCGGGGTCGTCGACTGCCATGCGGATCTTTCCGTGGCTCTCCCCGCCGATGCCGAAGATGCCCTGGATGAAGGCTGCGTTGGTCTCGATGACAGCTCCCTCCTTCGGGAGGACTTTGACGACCTTCCCAGGGATGTACGCGTCGATATCAACGGGAATAGGGCTTCCCCTGATGATGACTTGGCCAGTGATGTCGGAGATGGACTCGATGGTTCCTGTCTTTGGTGATTCCACCCGCTTCTTGATGAGGCCGAAGAAAGCCGTGTAGGATGCCAAAAGGCCTCCTTCCTCGACCACGTCTCCCAAAGCCTTTGTCATGTACCGGGGGAGGTCTTCGGGCTCGACGCCGAGACGCATCGACACCTTCACGATCTCCGGATCGCCGCTTATCTCGGTCCTCGCCACAATCTGCTCGTGGTTGACGATGTCCCCCTCTTCGACGAAGACCTCGCCAAATATGGGGAGTCGCCGGGTCTTGTCGATGGTCATAGACCGCTTGACTTTCAAGCCTGGGGTATAAGCGTGGGCTTCGGCGGATTTCTCCTCGTTGCCGTTCATTTTCTCGCTCATCTCACAGCAGCTCCTCCAGTTTGTCCTCGGGGTATAGATCCAACGCCCTGAACCAGTTTAGCAGCATCTCTCTCCGGGCGTTGTCATCCTCCGGTAGATAGATGGGGCGCCCCCTCGCGTCCAAGAGCACACCAGCCACACCGCCCATGACGGTCTTCTTCACTGCGTGTCCTGGGCCTTCGCCCATGTCGAATTTCTTGGCGGGTGTTATGACCGCCTTGGCCTCATGCCTCTCGGCCAGAGGGATCAGTTTGATCTCGCCGAAGTTCAGCTCCTCCTCGACGGTCCTTCCATCGGGCAACGTGAGCTCTACAGTCATGACCCGCTCCCCCCGCGCTAGCGCCTTTACGTCCCCTGCGATCGTCCCCACGGGGGCTATACAGGTCCCCAGCCTGACGAGGCAGTCCTTTTCGAAGATGTTCCACGCCGCGTCCCTGTACACGGTTGAGAGGACCCCCAGGTGGGGCATCATGAAGACGCTGTCCTGGAACATCCTAGTCACGCCCTCGGGCTGCCAGGCGTCTGTCAGGATGAACATGCTCTGGATCCGCCTCGGCGCGTGGCTGAGGAGCCCCCCGGTCCCGGCTATGATGTCGATGACCATCATGTTGACGTATGTCTCCGCGACCGCCTGTTCGAACATGTCCGAGATGGTCCTCTGAAGCTGGACACCCTTGAGCCGGGTCGCTATCGTCCTGTGATGGGCCAAGCCTAGGCGCAGGGCCTCCCGGGCCACCGAGTGCTCGACGATGAGGTCCTCAAGGGTCTGTGGGATGGTGGTGGGCCGGATCATCTTGTTCATCAGCCTGCTGGAGACCTCCTCCTCTTCGAGGTTGAAAGGGATCCAACGCATGATGTTTCGGATGCCCGCCTCCTTCATCACGTTGGTCACGCTGTAGCTCATCCCCAGGTTCGCGCTCACGCTCCTGACGAATCTTCCGTCCACGATTGAGTAGACGTTGGTCGTGGCGCCTCCGAGGCCAACACCCAGGACGTTCTCCTTGAAAGTGTCGGCGATGAGCTGTATGGCCATGCCCTCCCCGGCGGGGGTCGGCATGATATCAACGTAGGTCCACTTCATGAGCTTCGTGTATCCGGGTGCGTGGCTCATGACGTGCTCCATGAAGAGTTCGTGGACTGCCCGGCGAGCCGGCTCGGTGTTCTCTACCTCGAGGACCGGCCTGATGTTGTCCACCATGTCCAAGGCGAAATCGTCGCTCATCAAGGACTCGATCTGGGGCCTAAGAGACTTGTTCCCGGCGTACACGATGGGGAGCTCGTAGCCCACTCCGAGGCGAGGTTTGGGCTCGGATGCTTTGATCAGCTCGGCGATCTCCATGACGTGGGAGGTGGCCCCTCCGTCTGTCCCTCCGGCCAGAAGGATCATGTCAGGCCTTAGGCTGCGGATCCTCTGGATCTTCTGGTAGGGCTGGCGCCCGTCGTCCCGGGCGATGACATCCATGACTATAGCGCCGGCTCCGAGGGCAGCCCTGTTGGCGCTCTCGGCGGTCATGGATTTGATCAGGCCAGCCACCATCATCTGGAGGCCGCCGCCCGCGCTGCTGGTTGTGCAGTAGAGGTCTACACCAATATTTCCATCATAGGGGATGACTATGCCGCTTCCGTCCGGGGAGAGGATCTTGTGTCCGGTGAGTTCCTCCACTTCCCTCACGGCGTTCTGGACTCCCATGGTGACGTCCTCGTAGGGGGCCTC
>JAUVHT010000021.1 GCA_030593155.1 Candidatus Bathyarchaeota archaeon | reverse complement strand
TGACCTACCTCATGCTGATTCGTTACTTCACCGGGAAAGAGGAGCCGTGAGGGCTCCATGAGGACCAGGATAAAGGAGTTCAGGGCCCGGTACGACCTTACCCAGGCGGAGCTCGCGAAGAAGGTGGGGGTTAGGAGGGAGACCATCGTCTTCCTGGAGAAGGGAAAGTACAACCCGTCTCTCAGGCTCGCTCACAACGTGGCGATGGCACTGGAGACGACGATAGACGAGCTTTTCATTTTTGAGGATGGATAATTAAGAAGCATTTCATCCAGCATGTGAGATAGACAGTCAGCCCCTCCCAATCACTTTTTCTCCATCAAGCTCGTATAAGCGTGCGAACGACAAACACTCCTCTCTGCATTTCCCCACTGATCGGAGATGGAAATAAACAAACGCATCTTCGAAGCACAAAGCAAACTCTAATAGATTCACCCCCAGATGATCTGCGAGAGTATTCTCATGGACGGTTACAGACCGGTAGACCCAAGAGAGTCCCCGAGGTTCTCAGGCATCAAGACGTTCATGCGCCTCCCCCACGTGAAGACCACCGAGGGCGTGGACTTCGCCATCGTCGGCGTCCCCTTCGACACCGGGGCTTCCTACAGGGTGGGGGCGAGGTTCGGGCCTGAGGCGATCCGGAACGTCTCCGCCCTGCTCCGCCACCACAACGAGGTCCTAAACGTGAGCATCTTCGACCACCTCTCCGGCGTGGACTACGGCGACCTGGCCGTCAACCCCGGATACATCGAGGACTCGTACCGGATGATAGAGGAGGGCCTCCTCCCGGTCCTGGAGGGCGGTGTGGTCCCGATAATGCTGGGAGGAGATCACTCGGTCACCCTCCCTATACTCAGGGCCGTGGCGAAGAAGCACGGGCCCGTGGCCCTGATCCACTTCGACTCCCACTCAGACACCGGGGACAAACGGTTCGGCCGGAAGTACACCCACGGGACGCCGTTCAGGAGGGCAGTGGAGGAGGGGCTCGTCCGGGTCGAACGCTCGATCCAGGTGGGGATGAGGGGTTCAACCTACTCCAGGGACAGCCTCGACGACGCCAGGGGCCTGGGGTTCGACCTCGTAACCTCCGTCGAGGGGCAGGAGATGGGCGTCGAAAACATGATAAAGCGCATCCGCGAGCGGGTGGGAGACGCAGAAGCTTTCGTCAGCTTCGACATCGACTTCGTGGACCCGGCGTTCGCTCCGGGGACGGGCACCCCCGAGGTGGGAGGGTTCACGAGCAGTGAGACGCTGCGGCTGGTAAGGGGGTTAGAGGGGCTTAACCTGGTCGCGTTCGACCTGGTGGAGGTCCTGCCCCAGTACGATCCGTCGCAGATCACTGCGCTATTGGCGGCGAACATCGTCTACGAGTTCGTCTCGCTGGTCGCCTTGAAGAAAAAAACATTATCTAAAGAATAGCATCGTGAATACGGCAGTCATCCATGAGAAATGGTACAAATTACAGCTCCATTTTCCCCGATGAACTGCCCCTTTCTACATGGCCTTCTTCGCCTCAAGATGTCTTCTATCTCAAAGCCATGTATGCGAGCTACCGCTTGGGCTCGGCCCTCTCCCAGTGGTACTGGAACAGCCCCTTGCACCATTCGTGGGACCGCGAATCATCGGAGCTGAACCCGTGGAAATCAAAGCTCCCGTCCCGCACGGGGAAGGCCAGGATGGCCACCTCCTTCTCTGACATGTAGAGGACCAGATCCATGCTGTCGACGAGCCTCTCCTCTAGGAGACCCGAAAGCCTGTTCAGGGGCATCTGACCACGCTCGCGCCTGTACTGTTCTTCCATGACCGGGTGGGGTGCAAAGTCCCTCGTGTGGATGAACCTCCCCTCCACGCCCCTCTCGTAGGCCTCTCGGATCAGGGGGAAGGTGCTGGCGATGTACGGGGCGTTGATGTTCAGGAGGTATTCCTCAGCCTCCCTGAGCACCTTATCTACGTTGTAGAAGGCCACTATCACGTCGTTGATGAAGGTGCTATCATTCAGCTCCCCCATCCGGCACGCAAATTCAACCGGGAGACCGGACATGACGTGAGTCCTGAAGTAATCCCGGTGCCGAGAGGTGAAGCCCACATCCTGGATCTGGACCAGGGTCAGCTCCCCGTAGGGGGTGATGCGATGGAAGCCCTCCGGATCCTTCTCCGTGAGCCCCACATCGCCCAGCCTGGAGAGGTGCCTGCTGGCCTCCTGGGTGGTGACCCCCAGCTCCCTCGACAGGCCCGTGACGTTCATCGGGCCCTCCTCGAGCCGGGTGAGGATCCTCAGCCTGTCTTCGTTGGAGACCTCGAAGAGCAGATCGCAGAGACGCTCCGTGCCGGACATCGAGTATCAATAAGTTTTCCTTTCCAATATCAACGTTCTCATTTTTTCGCACGCCTACTCTATGCACAGGCGGGCATCAGATCCATCGAAAGTTGGGTTTAGCAGAAAATAAGTATACCATCACGGCTCTTATCATGACGACATGGTCGATGTGAGGATACTGCTGGACGAGCATTACACGGGCCTGAAGGAGTATCTGGAGGCCTTGGACTGGGACGTGACGACGGCTCAAGATGCGAATATTAAGGGGGCGAAGGACAGGGAGGTCGTCGAGTACGCCAGGGTGCACGACCTACTGGTGGTCACCGGGGACGACAAACCAGCCCAGATCGCGGACCTGCTGGGGGTGAGATACGTCTGGGTCTCCCCGGGGGTCATCGCCAAGGCCATAGATGCGGAGATCAGGGAGAAATACCCGGAGAGCTGAGGGAATCCACCTCTCCACGGGGGAGGCATTGGTATATATCCCCCGGTGCGGGAGAAGGGAGTACGGAGGATCGCAGAGGACTCCTCCTGAGAAGGATTACACCAGCCTGATGGTCGGCCGAGCAGAGAGTGAAATACACGGGATGATTTCATGGAGAGGTTGAGATCTAGGACGGGCCTGGTCGTCTTCGCCCTGTTGCTCGTCATCGCTGGCGGATGGTACATTTTCTGGCCGAGGGGAGGGGAAAACGATTTCTCACTGACGGACATCGACGGTGATCCTTTCAGGCTGAGCGATTTCAGGGGCGAGGTCGTCCTCCTCGACTTCATGGCCACATGGTGTGGACCATGCAGGACGTCGATGCCAGACCTACTGGAGATTCGAAGGGACTTTGGGGAGGATGTTGTCCTCATCTCCATCAGCGTGGACCCAGTCTCGGACACCGCGGAACGGCTGAGGGACTGGGCTGATCTCTGGGAGGCAGACTGGATCCACGCCCGGGACACCGCTGACCCCCCCGTCAGCCAGCAATTCAAGGTCACCGCCATCCCCACCCTCATCATCATAGACAAGGACGGCACGGTGGGCTTCAAGCACGTGGGGCTGACACCCGCGGAGACCCTTAAGAGTGAGATATCGGAGCTGCTGAACAAGTAGGAGGAAGAAGCACTGAGCCTAGACGCCCCCGGCCTCGCCTTCGCCTTCACAGCGGGCCTCTTCTCCATATTCTCGCCCTGCGGATACGCCCTCCTCCCGGGCTACGTCTCCTACTACCTGGGCTCGGATTTCTCAGTCGCCCGGGGCGTCTACGGGGGCCTCGCCTGCACCCTCGGGCTGATGACGGTCTTCTCGGTGGTCGGGGTCCTCGCCTCCAGCCTCGGCGTTTTTCTCCAACGGCTCGTGCCCCTCCTGGATCTGGTGGCGGCGGCCATACTCATCCTAATGGGGGCGGTCATGCTTCTTGAGATCCAGCTGCCCTACTTCTCGATCAACGTGGGCCCGTCCAAGAGGAAAGGCCTCCCCGGCTTCTACCTCTTCGGCATCGTCTACGGCATGGCCGGCGTCGGCTGCTCCGCCCCGATATTCCTCTCGGTCCTCCTCCACGCCATGACGAAGGGGCCGGTCAACGGCCTACTGACCTTCGCCGCATACGCTGTCGGCATGGGCATCCCCCTCGTGGTGACCAGCGTCCTCCTAGCCGAGGCCAAGGACTACGTCATAGCTAGGATAACTAGGATCACCCCCAGGCTCCACAGGGTGAGCGGGATCATACTGATCCTCGTGGGGGTTTACCTCGCCTACTTCTATTACGCAACCTACTGACCGGGGGAGGTTTCACAAGTTGTGTGCAAGATTTCAGGCTCAACCACCACGGTTTGACCAATATTAAGTGTTAATAGCGACCTCTGCAGAGGTTTTCCCGCGAGGAACGGCATTTTAGAGGCGTAGTTACGGAGGGCAGATGGTTGTGAGCGGTATTGAAGGGTTCAGGCTGGAAGAGACGAGGGCGAAGGCCGAACCCTCCTCGGACATCTTCGCCGTGAGGGGGACGACGGGCCGAGACAGCGGCTTCGAGACCCTCCTAGGTCTCATGGGCCACCACGGCCTTAAATTCCACAGGGCAGCGGGGGATGGGAGGACCCACGGCCCCGACGGTCTGATCCCAGTGGACGCCGTGGTCATCTTGAAGGTTAACTCCCAGTGGGACGAGCGGGGAGGCACCAACACCGACCTTGTGAAAGCGATCATCGAGGCCATCCTCACCCACCCCGACGGGTTCGCCGGCGAGGTCGTGGTGGCGGACAACGGACAGGACCAGTTCGGCGCCCACGGCTACGGGGGGAACCTAGACTACGAGAGGAACAACGCTGAGGACAAGGGCCAGTCCATCCAGGACGTGGTCGACTCTTTCCCGGGTCACAGGATCTCCACCTATCTCTGGGACCGGATCACCACCCGCAAGGTCGAGGAGTACTTCCACGGCGACTCCGAGGATGGCTATGTCCTTGACGAGGGGGAGGACCCGACGACGGGAATCCAGGTCTCCTACCCCAAGTTCACCACCAAGCAGGGCACCCGGATCAGTTTCAGGCACGGCGTCTGGGTCCCCGAGACCAGCCAGTACGACAGCGAGCGCCTCAAGGTCGTCAACGTCCCGGTGCTCAAGGCCCACTTCATATTCGGAGTCACCGCCTGCGTAAAGCACTACATGGGGGTGGTCTCGGACAAGCTGACCGGCCGGGGCGCCCACCGGAGCGTGGGCACGGGGGGCATGGGCACCGAGATGGCGGGCACGAGGATGCCGACCCTGAACGTCCTGGACGCCATCTGGGTTAACGCCACCCCCGGGAAGGGCCCCCGCTCCAATTACGAGGAAGCCACGAGGCTGAATCTGGTCATGGCCGGCGTCGATCCCGCGGCCTTGGACCGCTGGGCCACGAAGAACGTGCTCATGCAGGCCGCGCGGCTCCAGGGACACGGCGACCTCTCC
This sequence comes from Candidatus Bathyarchaeota archaeon, assembly GCA_030593155.1. Next base: position 4,494 of record JAUVHT010000021.1, on the reverse strand, counting down.
GAGTTCGATCCTGACAACGCCGAGCCTGGGTCCCACGGGGACTGGCTCAGGAGATCGGCGGAGGCGATGAGGAAGGCCGGTCACAGGGTCACGCTGGATGAGGAGAGGATGAACGTCTTCGTAGCCGATGTATGACTAAGCATAGAGAGACGCTCTGTGGGGCTGACCGGAGTTAGGATTCGCCTGCCAGCGACCCTGGGGCACACTTCAATATTTTATTCTTCACCGTGTAAGCCTAAACGTATTTTCCTAGGAGTTCCGAAGCTGCCTCTTGGCCAGGACCGGCCCGAGGATCGATACGAATATTATGGTGATGAAGACGATGGGGAAGCAGAGGTTTGTGTAGATCTCCGGGTTCTGGAAGTGGATCCTCTCCGTGTCCCAGTAGAGGGGGAGCTTGGAGAGGACGAGGGCGGAGGTCCCCTGTAGGAAGATGAGGCGGGAGAGGACCCTCTCCCCGAAGGAGAAGTTGAGGATGCCCCCAGCCGCCGAGGCGACATAGTATCGGACGCCGAGCATGAGGGCGACCACCCCGAGGGCTATGACGGTGTACTCCACGGAGAGGGAGACCGTGAGGCCGAGGTAGACGAAGAAGAAGGCCTTGATAAGGAAGGCGATCTCCTGGTTGAACTCCCGGATCCGACGCTTGTCCACACGCACCTTCCGGCTAGACCCCAGCCTCCGGGAGATGTACCGGTAGTTGGTGATGGTGAGGCCGAAGGCCAGGGCCGTGATGGGCCCTCCACCTGAGCCTGCGACCGCCTCGGAGGCGATGTAGATGGGGAATAAGGCGGCCAAGGTCATCATGTAGTTGAAGGGCCTCCCCCAGAGGAGGTTGAGCACCTCGGCCCAGAGTAGGCCAACGGCGATGCCGAATATGGCGGAGACTATGAAGGTGAAGAGGATGTCCTTCATTCCGTCCTCCAGGCCGAGGCCGGGGGACATGATCATCTGGATGAGGGTTACGCAGGCCACCACCTTGATGGGGTCCGAGAGGGTGGACTCCAGGTTCAGGACGGTGCCTTCGTCCTCTATGAAGGGGATCAGGCTCTTGAGCTGGTCGAGGATGCCTGTGACGGAGATGCCGCCGAGGCCACCTACCATCGCTCCCAGTAGCATCCCCTCCAACAGGCTGAACATGTCGGGCAACAGGAAGCTGAGGGAGAAGCCCACAACGGCAGTGACCGCGATGAATGTGACGACGGTCAGGGTTAGGGCCTTGATCACGCTTCTCATCACCGTGGAGATGTCGACGTTTATCCCCGTGTCGAAGGAGAATATGGAGACGGTCACCATGATCAGCATGGGGAAGAGCTTCTCGAAAATTTCAAAGTCGAAGAAGTTGAGCACCGGGCCCAGGAGGTAGCCGAAGGAGAGGAGCCAGACGATGTCCGGGATCCTGGTTTTCGTGTAGAACAAGTTGCTGATGTAGCTGAGGAAGAGGGTGGCGGAGATGAGGAGGAGGAAGCTCTCCACGAAGTTCTCGCCGCCAACCAAAAATCATCACCATCTCCGGCCTTAGCAACACGCATAAAGCATGGACTTGCTCGATCTCGACTTTATGCAATTATAGATATCCCAATAAAAAGCTTCCCAAGGATGAAACCGGCTGTTTTCGGCTCCTTTTTCGAGCCACTCATAAAGGGAAGTGTTTTGTATGGATTCGACATGAGCAGAAAATGAAAGGAGGAGGCTTCATGGGAGACAGTCTTTGGCCGGACGACGCAAGATGCTGCGTCTGCCTGACCTTCGATCTCGATGCCGAGTGGGTCTTCATGGGTAACAACCCCGAGGTGGTGGAGATGCCCAGGCGATACTCCCAGGGGGAGTACGTCTGGAACGCCCGGGTGATTCCCAGGATGCTGGACCTATTCGACGAGCATGAGGTGAAGACCACGTTCTTCGTCGTCGGGATGAACGCGAAGAACCACCCCGATGTCGTCGAGGAAATCTACTCCAGGGGCCACGAGCTGGCCACCCACGGCTGGAAGCACGAGAACATTGCTGATGTGCCTAAGGAGGAAGAGGAGAGGAGGCTCATGATGTGCGTCGAGGCCATCGAAGACGCCGCGGGGGTGAGGCCTGTGGGGAACAGGACCGCCGGCGGGGAGCTTTCACCGAACACTCACGACATTCTCAAAGATAACGGGTTCATCTACGACTCCAGCATGAGGGGTAGCGATCTGCCCTATCAGCTTGAGAACGGCCTCGTCGTCGTGCCCTCTTACTACGAGATGGACGACTTCCACCTCTTCGCCGACTACCCGGGTATGGCCCCGTACCACGCCAGGATGCTGAGCCCGGAGACCGGCTACGAGATCTGGACCAACGCCTTCGACGGATACTACCGGTATGGCCTCTGCTACACGACGATGTTCCATCCCCAGATCATAGGGAAGCCAGGGAACATGATGCTCATGGACAGGCTGCTCAACTACATCGAGAAGCATCCGGACGTCTGGTTCGCGACGGCCGAAGAAGTCGCGCGTCACTGGTTGGGCTGAGGTTACTCCAGCTCTTTCATCGCCTCTTCCTTGGATGCACTCCTTGGCGGGATCTGGAGCTTCTCGAACCTGGCGACGAACTCGCACATCCAGTTGACGACCTCCTCCATCAGCCCTTCGGCGTACTCCCTGGTTATCATCGAGTAGTCCTTAGTCCCTGGGACATCGTCGGGATGGGCCTCAGTCATGGAGCCCGTGGAAGAGACATCCGCCGTGCTCAGAGGGATCCTGACGACACCATCTTTGAACCTCGCCAAGCCGGCCCTCACCAGCTGGATCTCCTCGTCCACCTGCCTCGTAGGCGTTAGGACTGCATACTCCATCTTCACCGCCTCGGGCCTCGACGCGAGCATGAAAGCGGTCTCGGCGTAGCCCGCGTGCTCCTCGGCGGGGTGGCCGTGGATCGATTTCTTATCCAAGATGTCCCACCATTGGACGACGGCACAGAGCATGCTAAAGTCGTCCCGGGCTTTCTTCGCAGCCCCCGTTAAAGCGCCGAGGTTGCCCCCGTGGCCGTTCATGAAGACCACCCGGTCGACGCCATACCTGTCGAGGCTCCCGAGGATCTCGTAGATCACCCGCTGGAGGGTGGTGGACTCCAGGGTGATGACCCCGGGGAACTCCTTGTGGTGGCCCGAGACCCCGTAGGGCTGAACAGGTAACAGGAGGACGCCGCTCTTCTCCGAGACCCTCTTCGCGATGGCCCAGGCCTGGATCCAGTCGGCTCCCAAGCCGAGGTGGAGGCCGTGCTGCTCCATAGAGCCCACGGGGACGATGGCCAACCGCGACTCCTCAAACTTCTCCTGGGCCTCCCACCAAGTCATGTTAGATAATTCGTCTGCCATGATGGATCCATCTCCGCCACCGATTTCAAACTTTCGTGAATCCGATGAAGGAACATCTTGCGAGCGGGTGTAAACAATCGTGGTTAGACCATCAACGCGTGCATAGACTGATCATGATTTAATGGAAGGATCAGATCGACGGACACGGAGGTTCAATCTGATTGGAAGAGGACGATCTGTCAGAAGGTTAGGCTCCCGTAGGGCTTTATCTTCAACCCGTGTCGGGCGAGCACCTCGTCTCGGTAGTCTATCACCCTGCGGACGTAATCCCTTTTCTCCAAGTACGGTCCGGGGAAGAAGGATCGCTTGAAGCCGTAGATCAGAAGATCTCCGAGTTCCTTCGGCCCGAGGTCGAATGTTTTCACCGCGAGTTCCACCTCTCGACTGACGGTGGTGCCCGAGATCAGCCGGTTGTCCGTGCACAGAGTGGCCGAAAAACGCGCATCGAACATCTTCTTGAACGGGTGATCCTGGAGCGACCTGAGCGTCGGCATCGTCTGGAGGTTCGATGTAAGGCACACCTCGACTGTGATGCGCCTGTCGGCGATGTACTGCACCAGCCTGTCGACGTAGGCCTGCCTGTCCTGTATCAGGGGGTCGCGGATCTGGTCGGCGTTGAAGAGGGAGGTGCCGTGGCCGATGCGGTCGGCGTAGCACTCTGTGATGGCCTGGAAGATGGACTCGGGGCCGTAGTCCTCCCCGGCGTGGACCGTCTTCCCCAGGAACGCCTCGTGGGCCAGCTGATAGGCCTGGGCGTGATCCTCGGCGGGGTAGCCCTCCTCCTGCCCCGCGAGGTCGACCCCCACCACGGGCAGACCGTGCATGTCGCGGGCTCGGATGCTGGCGTGTACCAGCGACTCGCTCGCCAGGCCGAAGATCTTGTCCTCAGGCAGGTCGAAGGCGTTGAACATGTCCTCGTATGTGTGAGAGAACTCGGACGAGAAGAAGCGCAGGGCTGTGACGATGATCCCCGCCCGGAATGGCGGTTCACCGCCGTCCTTCACCTCGGGGCGGCCGTTGTAGTCTTCCTCGGCTCGCTCTATCCCCTTCGCCACCGCCGAGAGCGCCGACAGGATTGTGCAGGATTCCCCGGTGTGTAGCTGGGGCGCGAAGCGGATCTCGATGTAGCGGACCCCCTCCTCCTG
>JAUVHT010000077.1 GCA_030593155.1 Candidatus Bathyarchaeota archaeon | reverse complement strand
CGACCCCTGGGCCAAGGCCTACTTCATCGACTCCGACCAGAAGCTCTCCACGAAACGCCTCAGCCAGATCTTCGGCGACCCCCAGCTACTGGAACGCGTCCTCATCTGGAGGCCCGAGTCCTTCTCCCAGCAGGAGAGGCTCATCGAGGGCCTCCCCGACATCCTGCCCAACGGCAACGTCCCCGTCGCGATCGACTCCATAACCGGCCCCTACCGCCTCACCGCGGGAGCCCCCGACAGGACCTTCGCCGCCAACAAGGAGCTCAACCGCCAGCTGGGCTTCCTCTCCGAGACGGCGAAGACCAGGGACGCAGCCGTCCTGGTGACCGGCCAGGTCCACAGCGTCCTGGACGCCGACCCCCCCCAGGTGGAGCCCGTCGCTCAGAGGCTCCTCCGATACTGGTCGGACGCCATCCTCCGGCTGGAGCTCACCAGCATCCAGGGAGTCCGCCAGGCCGTCCTCGAGAAGCCCGGAGAAGAGCCCAAGGCCTGCAGGTTCAGCTTCGGAGAGAAAGGACTGGAGGAGGCAGACGGCCCGTGGTGACCTACGACCTCCTCTGGCTGGCCGAGACCATCTACATGTATCTCCCAGCCTACATCGCCAACGCCACCCCGGTCATCCTGGGCGGCGGGGGCCCCCTCGACGGGGACCGCAACTGGGTCGACGGCAAACCCCTCCTGGGAGACCATAAAACGATCCGGGGCACCCTCTCGGGCCTGGCGGCCGGCTTCATCGTCGGCCTCGCCCAGCGCAGCCTCATAAGGGGCGCCCTCCTGTCCATCGGGGCCATCGGCGGGGACCTAATAGTCTCCTTCTTCAAACGCCGCATCAACCTGAAGCCGGGCGCGCTCCTACCCATCGCCGATCAGATGGGCTTCATCGTCTTCGCCGTGATCCTGGTCAGCCTCGCCGAGCCGGCGCCCACATGGGACCGGGCCATCGGCATCCTCGCCGCCACCCTCCCCATCCACTACCTCACCAACGTCCTCGCCTGGCTCCTCAAGCTGAAGAGCAACCCCTGGTAGTCACACCAGCCGGCGCCTCGGCACCTTCCCCGCCTCGATCACCCTCAGGCAGAAGTTAAGCACGAACTCCTCCGGGAAGGCCCGCCAAAGCCTCGCCGTCGCCTTAAACCCCGTGCAGTGGCAGGGCGAGATCAACCCCAACCCGAACTTCCCCAGCTCTGCGATCGTCTGATCGATGTACTCGTCGGAGCGGCCCACGAGGTGGGTGCCCCCCACCAGGCCGTGGATCCCCCCGAAGCCGCCCAGCCGCTTCACCTGGAGCAGGGTGTTCACGGGCCCCGCGTGGGCGCAGCCTGTTACGACCCAGGGTCCGACCCCGGCCACGTCCGCCCAGAGGGACTGATCGTCCAGGATCTGATCGTCCACCTCCTCCCCGTCGACGACGATGATCCGCCTACCCCCGGCACCCGCCGGTGGCGATATCCGCTCGAAAGGAGTAACCCTCTCCACCTGCCCCGTGGTCCAGAGACCGGGCGCCACCTCGACAGGATCTGCGGAGAGCACAACCTCCCCTCCGGCGGCCTCGATCTCAGCCAGCCCCTCCCCCTCCGGGGGCCCCCCCGGCCTCCTCTTCCCCTCCCGATCCTCGTAGAACCGAGGCAGGAAGGTGTGGGGATGCCCGTAAACCTTCACGCCCCCCGCGGCCTCCACCACCTCCACAGTGGCCGCGGTGTGGTCCCCGTGCCCATGGCTTATCACGACGCAGTCGACGTCTCCGAAATCGATCTCTAGGAGCTTCACGTTGCGCAGGAACGTCTCCCTGTCTGCGCTGGTGTCGAACACCACCTTCCTATCCACCCCCCCTCCGTCCTCGAGCTCAAGGAGGAAGGAGAGCCCCCACTGGCCGAAGCCCCCCGCCTGGACGAGGTTCTCCGCCAGGGTCGTGATCTTCAAAGAGCGGATGCGGCTCATATCAACAACCCTGGGCCCATCACACTGAAAAGGGTTAGGAATCGAGGACAGGAACACGGATTACCCGTTCATAATCCCTTTATCAGTACCTGTATCACTTATTACCGCTCAAGAAATGGAGTACACCGTCCAACGGACAAGGCTAGAGGGGGGAAGGACGCCACTCTGGACCCTGTCCTCCCTCATCCTGGTAATTCTCACGCTCACATGCTACGCGGGTTTAACCGCGACGCCATTTGCCAGCTGTAACTCGATTACAGACACTCTATTCGGGAACATCACCGTGATAAGGGAGCCTGTCCAGGCCATCGAGATCGCGGAAGACTTCATCCCCGTGGGGGAGGCCAACACCTTCGTCTACTACCTAGAGAAGGGCCACAAGTACCACGTATACCTCTCGGGGGAATGGGCCGACCCCAAGACCCACGAGACAGACTACGACATCTACGTTTACAAGCTAATCGGCTCCGCCGCACAACTCATCTCGACCCACACCGAGGCGGCCGGCCTCCTAGAGCAGATCGGGAACGACGGGCTAGGACAGTTCTTCATCCCGGATTCGACGAGGCTTTACTACTTCACCATCAGGAACGACGCCCTGGAGAGCGCCGCCGCCGAGCCCGCCACCCTCATGATCCTAGAGCACATAGAGACCAACACCTGGTTAGACAGATGGATGGAGGGGAAGGTGAACGAGCAGCCAGTGGGCGACACCCTATGGTCCTACGAGTTCGTCACCTCCGCCCCCCGCATCAGGATCTTCCTCGACGTCCCCGTGTCCCTGGACATGTACGAGGCAAGGCTGTACGTGATGGGGAACCCGGCGGCGGGGAAGGGAGAGCTCATGGAGGGGATACCCGTGGCCTGGGAGCCCGGCCTCAGGGGGCAGCTCAGCGGGTTCTACGGGGGCTTCAACTTCGACCCCCAGGGCTACCGGCACGTCGACGCCATGGCCAGCTGCGAGCAGAACGGAGAGGACATGGTCATAGACTACGAAGCCCCGATAGGGGGAGAACTCCTCTACCACCTGGTACTCATAGCGGAGTATGGCGTGGGGAACCTGGACTTCATGGTCCAGACAGACTTCGATCCGCCTGAGTTCCAGCTGATCGACCCACCAGAGATCGTCGCGGCTGGAGAGCCCACCGTTCTCAAGGTCGACATCACCGATGAGACCGAGATCGAGGACATCTCGTTCATGTACACAACGGACGGCGGGGAGAGCTGGGACTCGGATACCGTGAGAATGGAAGCGTCCGGGACCTACAACGTGACAGTGCAGGGGATAGACCCCGGGGTCACCGTCGAGTACAAGTTCGAGGCGGAGGACGAGATGGGTCATAAAGAGGAGATCGAAGGCAGCTACTTCGCCATAGGAGAGTCCAGCATAGAGCTACGCCTCATCGACGACGAAATCCTCGCCGGCGAAGAGACCATGGCCAAGGGGAAGCTAAACCCGAGGGGAGAGGACGTGACCCTGTTCTTCTTCCAGGGAGAGGAGATCTACAACTTCACCCTGACCACCAACGAATATGGGCGCTTCAACCAGAGCCTGGAACCGATATCTCTGGGCAACTGGAGCGTCTACACAGTGTTCCCCGGGAACGAGGCCTACTACAACTCGACCTCCGAGACCCTCAACTTCACCGTGTCAACCCGATCCACAGCCACGACCTGCCGCGTGAGCGAGGGGACCATAGAGGCAGGGTTCGGCGTGACCATAACGGGGGAGTTCAGCCTGGAGATCCCAGATGTCACCGTGGAGATCCTACTAAAAACCACCGAACAGGTCCAGAAGATCTACGCCAAGACCTCGGCCAACGGAAGCTTCAGCACGCCTTTCGAGCCGGACTCTAAAGGGACGTGGAGGGTCCAGGCGGAGTCCTTCGGGGACGGCTTCCTCTACGAGGGCTCCGAGAGCGGATGGGCGGAGCTGGAAGTGGTCACCCCCAGCCTCACCACGACCGTCTCCCGGCTGCCCTCCATCATCGCGGCGAGAGCCGGGCCCTTCCTGAAGCCCCCCTACCTGTACGCCGTCGTGGGAGTAGTTGGCATAGCCGGGGGCGGGATAGTCTTCTACCTCAGGCGGAGAGAGTGACTGTACCAAAGACCATCAACGCCTTACACGAATGTCCGTGTTCTAATGTATAGTTTTATAGGCTCCTGCAAGTTTATTTACTGGCTCGTCTGGGGGATGTCAGGGGGACTAGAAAGTATCGACAAGGTTTTTCAGGGTAGAAATGTTTATTGAATTGAAAGGGGCTTCACTCAGAGGCTGAGGTGATTGTAGGGTTATGTCTACGAGGAGGAAGATGCTCGCCGCCGACGAGGACATAGCCAACAGGATCGTCGAGGTGGCCAAGAGGCGGGGGTCCACCGTCTACCAGACCGTCAACGACATCTTGGAGCAGGCCCTGAGGGTCGACAGCATGGGCCTTGCCCTCAACGATGTCATCGACAACAGGGAGAAGCTCGAGAAGGCCAAGAACATGGGCCTCACGTTCACCATCGAGAAACTCCTCTACGAGATCATGGACATAGCCCACGAGCAAGTGGAGGAGAAACTGGACGAC
>JAUVHT010000147.1 GCA_030593155.1 Candidatus Bathyarchaeota archaeon | reverse complement strand
TGAGGATCTCGGAGGAGGTCGAACCCATCCACTCAGCGAGGTCCTCGGGCCGTGGGGTGTTGTTACTGCCGTCGCTGAAAATTACCACCTCTTCCCCAATCTTCGTCTCCCCAATGTCTGTGATGTCAATCATACACTGGTCCATGCATATCCTTCCAACCACGGGAGCTCGTCTTCCCTTAATCCAGACCTCCGCCTTGCCTGAGAGAGCGCGGCTGTAGCCATCAGCGAATCCCAGTGGCAAGGTTCCAATACGGCTCAGCCTCTCTGTTGTGAAAGCGAGCCCGTAGCTTATCCCAGTGCCCTTTGGAACGGTCTTGACATTTGATATGCTGGCCTTCAGCGTCATCGCAGGCCTCAGCTCCACTCTTTCCTTGTGCACCTCGTCCGAGGGGTATTTCCCGTAGAGCATGCCTCCAGGTCTGACCATGTCGAGGTTGTACTCGGGCAAGTCGATGACCGCGGCGCTGTTTGAAACGTGTTTTATCGGTATCTCCACTCCTCTCTCTTCCAACGCTTCTACTGCCCATTGGTATTTCTTGAACTGCTCCTTCGTGTACGTCTTGTCTCGTCTATCGGCCACCGCGAAGTGGGTGAACATCCCCTCCAACTCTAGGGAGGGGAGCTGGCATATCTTGACGATCTCTCTTATGGAGTTCTCTGTGGGGAGGAATCCTATCCTCCCAAGACCGGTGTCTAACTTTATATGCGCCTTGACGACCTTCCCCTGATCGGCTGCGGCTCTTGATAGAGCTTCAGCGTGCCTGTAGGTGTAGACAGTTGGGTTGATATCTTGTTCCACGACTTCTTTTGATTGGTAGTCAGGTGTATCCCCCAGGATTAGGATTGGCGCGTTGATGCCCGCTCTCCTCAATTCTATGGCCTCCGTCAGGGTGGCGACCGCTAGTCTCTCCGCCCCGTTCTCGAGGAAGGTCTTGGCCGCTGCGATAGCTCCGTGTCCGTAAGCGTTAGCCTTGACGACCGCCATGATGATGGTTCCTGGCTTCGTTATCATCCTCACCTCCCCGATGTTGTGGACGAGTCTATCGAAGTCTATCTCCGCCCAGACGGGCCTGGTCTTCTCAAACATACGCAACAATTGCATAGAGGAGGCTTCTCTAATTATATTTTCGCAGCTGAAACGGAGCCCACGTTTAAGTAGAAATGTTAATGCCACTACATCGAGGATAATTGTTTTAGACTATGTAGATTTGATCTTTGTTTACAGGTGTTAATACGAGTGTTAAATACTATAAGAAGGACGAGGTGGACCGCCTCTACGCGGACGCCAAGGCCTACCTGATAAGGAGGTGGGAGCCCAGACCCGGCTACAAGCCCCTGATACTGACCACAGCGAGGGAGTTCACTTCTGGGATGCGTCGGGGAAGAGGTACTTGGACCTCATCTCCCAGCTGTACAACGTCCACATAGGCCTCAACAACAGGGATGTCATAGAGGAGGCGAAGAGGCAGCTCGACGAGATAGCCTACGCTTCCCCGAGCTACTTCAATATCCCCCAAATAAAGCTCGCTCGTAAGCTGGCCAGATAACCCCGGGCGACCTATGCAAGACCTTTTTCGGGAACAGCGGGACGGAGGCAAACGAGGTAGCCATAAAGCTCGCTCAGCTCTACAGGGGCGCGAAAAAGATCGTCAGCTTTTGGGACGCCTACCATGGCTCGACCTACGCCTTTGTAAGCGAGGGCGGAAATGCCAGGAACAGGCGGTTCCTGGGCCTCACCGTCGAGGAGTTCAAGGAGAAGATAGAGAATCACGAGATCACGGGCCACGTCGGATTGGAGCAGTCCATCCAGATGATCGCCGACGCCCTGGGCTGGGAGCTGGACGAGATCAAGGTGGGCCAGGTGGTGCCGGTGGGCCTCGACCACGATGTGGCCAGTGACGCCATCGAGGTTCCCAAGGATTATAACGCCGGTTCGATGCAGGTGGCTTACGGCCTCAGGGACGGCGAGGCCCTCATCACCTTGGACTTCAGGGCCTACATCGGAGCCCCCGAGGAGTTCGACAGTATCGCCATCAAGGGTGAGCCGCCGATAAACGAGAAGATCTCTCCGTGTGTCCACGGAGACTTCGGGACCATCGCTATCACCGCGAACATGATCCCCGCAGTCATAAACTCGGAGCCCGGCTTCAAGACCATGAAGGACCTGCCGCTGCCCCATGCGACGCCGGTCCACATGAGGAAATACGTCAAATAAACCCCCCACTTTTTTCTTTTCTTCGATTCGCTTATGCGTACATACTAATGGGTATACGTCGTCGAAACAAGGATTTTCAGATGAATATTCAGGGCAAGTCAGACTACCCCTTTTTGAGCTAAAAAGCATCGTTAAACCATCGTACAACCGAGAAACACGGTGAGAATCATTTCCACCGTTGCTGCGACTCCTTTCAGGCTTGTAACCATCATCCATAAAATGTTTCGCAGCGAATAGGGTATTGAGTCCGGGTTGACGGAGCGTATCCTGGTCATATGCGAGAAGCCGACCGCCGCGGGGCGGATAGCTGAGGCCCTCGATGTGGACAGGGCTCCGGAGAGCTATAGAGAGCGAGGCGTCCCCTACTTCATCGCCAGGAGGGGCCGAAAGGACCTTGTTGTCGTCTCGGCCCTCGGCCATCTGTTCACGATAGCCCAGGACGGGGGCAAGTGGACCTACCCCGTGTTCGGCTTCAAATGGGTGCCAGCCCACGAGGCCGACAAGAGATACTCGAAGACCAGGAACTTCATAGAGGTGATCAGGAAGCTTTCCGTGGGAGTTGATGGCTACGTGAGCGCCTGCGACTACGACATGGAGGGGAGCCTCATCGCGTACACGATCCTCCTCCACGTCTGCGGGGAGGAGAGCCTCGGCAAGGCCCGGCGCATGATGTACTCCACCCTGACGGAAGGGGACCTGATCAAGGCCTGGGAGGACATGCCGGAGACCCTCGACTTCCCCATGATAGAGGCGGGGCGGGCCCGCCACGAGGTGGACTGGCTCTTCGGCATCAACCTCACCAGGGCCCTGACCCTCTC
>JAUVHT010000053.1 GCA_030593155.1 Candidatus Bathyarchaeota archaeon | reverse complement strand
TTCTTGAACAGCTCCTCCATGACGTAGGCGCCGTCCCAGCCGTAGCTGCCGAATATTGCTGCCCTCTTGCCCTTGACGTCCATCTTCCCGGCCCTGATGTATCCCTTGAGGTTATCCAGGAAGCCGCGCATACCAGGGGTCACGTTCGCATAGTTGCAGGGCGAGCCGAATATCACGCCGTCGGCCTTTGCCATCATCGAGAGGGCGAAGGGCTCCCCGATCTTCCTGACTTCCACGACAATCCCAGCGACGGACCCTGCTCCCTCCACAACGGCGTGGGCCATCTTCTCAGTGTTCCCCGTCAGGCTGTCGTATACGACCATTATCTTCATGTCAGTTCAATCCTTCCAATACTAGAGTAAGCTAATCCTTCTTTTCTCGTTAAGTTTTTTCAAGGGGATTATATATACGTTGCCTAGAGATGGCAAAATGAAGACCCCGCGTCAAAACGGGGCCTCAACATTGAAAACAGGGGGTTCCGGGTAAGGTAAGGAGGGCGAGGAGGTTGGTGGAGGTGGGGGAGATCCGGTGCAAGACCATCCTGGGGAAGAGCGGAATCGGAGGCGTGGACTACTCCATAAACCCCTACCTTGGCTGCGCCCACGGGTGCGCCTACTGCTACGCCAGGTTCATGAGGAGGATGGGCCACATGGGGGAGGCCTGGGGCTCCTTCGTAGATGTAAAGGTGAACGCCCTAGAGAGGCTCAGGGTCGAGGCCCCCCGGAGGAGGAAGGGCAAGGTGCTCCTCTCCAGCGTGACCGACCCCTACCAGCCCCTGGAGCGCAAGTACGAGCTGACCCGGGGCTCCCTGCAGATACTCCTCGAGCATCAGTTCCCGATATCCATATTGACTAAATCCGACCTCGTCCTCAGGGACCTGGACATCATCCGGAAGTTCGATGTCTGCGAGGTGGGGTTCACCATCACCGCCTTCGACGACGAGGTCCGCAGGGCCTTCGAGCCCGGGGCCTCACCGGTCGAGGCGAGGCTGGCGGCCCTGAGGGAGCTGAGCGCCGAGGGTGTCTCCACTTGGGCCTTCATCGGCCCCGTGCTCCCCTACCTGACCGATGAGGGAATTGAGCATCTGCTGAACGAGCTCGCCGGCTGCGTCAATCACATCATCGTCGACAGGCTGAACGTCAAAGCCGGTAACATGCCCGACATACGGCGGGTCCTCTCGGAGAGATACCCCGATCTGCAGCCTCTCTTCGAGTCGGCGTTGAGGGATGAGTCCGAATACTATGCGGTTTTCAAGAGAAAGGTGGCGGACATGTGCCGCCGGCGTTCAATACCCTTCGAAATGGTTTACTGACGGCTACTCCATTATCTCGATGTCGTGGCCGTCGGGGTCCTTGAAGAATGCGATGCGGCTCCCGTCGCCGAGAACCACCTTCCTCAACTCAAGGCCCAAGCCCTCAAGTTTCGACTCCATGGCGTCGTAGTCGTCGACCTTGAAGGCGACGTGGCTCCACGGCCCCTCAGATTTTCCGGGGGCGCCTGGCCGCTGGATGAGCTCCAGGATGCCGCCTCCCACATCCAGGAAGGCGATCTTGGAGGTGCTCGTCTCCATCGTCCTGGCCACCTGGAACCCGAAGACCTCGCCGTAGAACACGACGCTCTTCACCAGGTCCTTCACGTAGATTCCTACGTGGTCTAGCGTGACCATCCCAGTCTAGTCCTCCCTGTGCTTCATCTCGGCCTGGGCGGCCGCCAGCCGGGCGATGGGTACCCTGTAGGGGCTGCAGGAGACATAGTCGAGGCCGATGATGTGGCAGAACTCGATGCTGCTGGGGTCTCCGCCGTGCTCCCCGCAGATGCCGATCTCCAGCTTGGGGTTGGTCTCCCGTCCTTTCTCGACGCAGATCTTCATGAGCTGCCCGACCCCCGTCCAGTCCAACTGCTGGAAGGGGTTGGCGGGGAGGAGGCCCCGGTCGACGAAGTTCAGGAGGAACTTGCCTTCCGCGTCGTCCCTGCTGATGCCGTAGGTCATCTGGGTGAGATCGTTGGTGCCGAAGCTGAAAAAGTCGGAATACTCTGCAATCTCGTCGGCGGTGAGCGCCGCCCTGGGGATCTCGATCATGGTTCCGAACATGTAGTGGAGGTCGACGCCCTTCTCCGCCATCACCCGCTTGGCGACCCTCTCGAGCTTGGCCCTCTCGGCCTTGAGCTCGTTGACGTGGCTGGTCAGGGGTATCATGACCTCCGGGTGGACGTCCACTCCCCTCTCGGCCACGTTGCATGCGGCTTCGAAGATCGCCTGGGTCTGCATCTCGGTGAGGCCCGGGTACATCAGGCCTGCCCGGCAGCCTCTGAGGCCGAGCATCGGGTTGGTCTCCCACATGCTCTCCACCACCATGAGGATCTTCTCCTTCTCCTCGAGCTCATCGGGGTCCTCCCCGGTGATGCGGAGCTTGGTGACCTCCTGGATGAGTTCCTCCCTCGGGGGAAGGAACTCGTGCATGGGCGGATCTATGAGCCTGATGATGACCGGCAGCCCGTCCATGGCCTCGAAGATGCCCTCGAAGTCCTTCCTCTGGAAGGGCAGTATGGCGTCCAGGGAGTCCCTGTACTCCTTGACCGCGGGGTCCCCGTCGGCCTCGGCCTTGAGCTTCTCGACCTCCTCCATTAGTTCGCCGTTCTCGGGGTCAGACTCCAGCCTGTTCTCTAGGTCGGCGATCCTCCTGAGCAGGGGGGCGACCTCGTCGGATTTGAGGATCATCTTGACGATGTTCTCCCTCCGGCTGATCTCCTCACCCTCCTGGTCGAAGAACATGTGCTCTGTCCGGGTGAGTCCTATGCCCTCGGCTCCGAACATCCTAGCCCTGGCTGAGTCCTCGGGGTTGTCAGCATTGGTCCTCACCCCCAGTCTGCGGATCTCGTCCGCCCACTCGAGGGTCTGGATGAGATCCTTCTCATCCTCGTACCTTGCGTCCATCTTGGCTATTGTGCCCGCGAAGACCTCGCCGGTGGCGCCGTCGATGGAGACCCAGTCGCCCTCCTTGAAAACCCGGCCCTTCACCGTGAAGGAGCGGTCATGGGTGTTGATCCTTATCTCCTCCGCGCCGGCCACGCAGGGCTTGCCCCAGCCCCTGGCTACCACTGCGGCGTGGGAGGTGCCCCCTCCGTGCTGGGTCAGGAAGCCCTGGGCGACGATCATGCCGTTGACATCGTCCGGGGTTGTCTCGGGCCTAACGAGGATGACGTTCTCCCCGGCCTTTCCCCTCTCCTCGGCGGTGTCGGCGTCGAAGATTATGATGCCCGTCGCCGCGCCCGGGGAGGCGTTAAGGCCGACGGTGAGCAGGTCGCCCCTGGCCTCCGCCGCCTTCTTGGACTCGGGGTCAAACTGGGGGTGGAGGAGCTGATCTATCTGCTGCGGGGTGATCCTTGTGAGAGCGGTCTCCTTGTCTATTAGCCCCTCGTTGGTCATGTCCACGGCGATCTTGAAGGCGGACCGTGCGGTCCTCTTCCCCGTCCGGGTCTGGAGGATGTACAGGGTGCCCTTCTCGATTGTGAACTCCATGTCCTGCATGTCTTTGTAGTGGTGTTCCACTTTGTGGGCGATGTCCTCGAGCTCCTTGTAGAGCTCGGGCTGCCTCTCTTTGAGTTCCGCCAGGTGGATGGGGGTCCTGGTGCCAGCGACGACATCCTCTCCCTGGGCGTTGAAGAGGAGCTCCCCGAAGATGCCTTTCTCCCCGTTGGCGGGGTCCCGAGTGAACAAGACGCCGCTGGCCGAGTCCCAGCCCATGTTCCCGAAGACCATGATCTGGACGTTGCAGGCGGTCCCCATGTCATCGGGGATGCCCTCAGCCCTCCTGTAGGTCACGGCCCTCGGTATGTTCCAGGAGTTGAAGACGGCTGCGATGGACAGCCCGAGCTGCTCGTGGGGGTCGGTCGGGAAGGCGCTGCCCACCTCCTTCTCGTAGACCTTCTTCTGCCCCTCGACGGTCCGCTTGAGCCCCTCGACGCTGATCTCGGTGTCCCTGTCGACTCCCTCCCTCTTCTTCTCGGCTTCATGGACCGCGTCGAACTTTTCCCGCTCCGCGCGCATCACGACGTTACCGAACATGGTGATGAGGCGCCTGTACGCATCGTAGACGAACCACTCTTCGCCGGTAAGCCTGACTAGGGTCTCTGCAACCTCGTCGTTGAGGCCCAGGTTGAGGACGGTGTCCATCATCCCCGGCATGGAGATGGGGGCTCCGCTCCGCACCGAGGCGAGGAGGGGATTCTCCTTGTCACCGAACTTTTTTCCGGTCTTCTTCTCCAGGCGCTCGACGTGCTCAATGACCTCTTCCCAGAGGCCCTCGGGGAACTCCCCCTTGGCTTGGAAGAAGTCGTTGCACGTGCTCGTTGTGATGGTGAATCCTGGAGGCACATTCAGCCCGAGGTTGGTCATCTCGGACAGGTTGGCTCCCTTCCCCCCGAGGAGGGCCTTCATCTCCTTGTCGCCTTCCCCGAAGGTGTAAACCCGCTTGACCATTTTGAATCTCCCTGTATCTGATGATACCCCTAGGGGTGGCTCTTAAATTTACCTTTAGGCGCTAATTGTAGGTTCCCACTAGAAAACGATATCAATGGATTCGCCTGATGTACGGGAGATAGGAATGACCAGCCTGGAAGATTTAAAGGATAAAGTCAGGGAAGCCGTCGAAGAGCAGAGGCAGCGCCTCCACGAGATCAGCGAGTTCCTCTACGAGAACCCCGAGCTGGGGAGCGAGGAGTTCAAGGCCGCTGAGTTCCTCACCGGCGAGCTGGAGAAGAACGGATTCGAGGTGGAGCGGGGGATATTGGATATGCCCACTGCCTTCTGCGCCACATACAGGGGCAGGGGGAGAGGCCCTAGGGTCGCGGTCCTCGCCGAGTACGATGCCCTCCCGGGGGTCGGCCACGGCTGCGGCCACAACCTCATCGCCGCATCAGCCATCGGCGCAGGCATCGCCGCCAGCAAGGTGATGGACAAGCTCGATGGCGCGGTTCTCGTGGTGGGGACTCCTGCGGAGGAGGGTCATGGCCCGAGCGGCGGCGCGAAAGTAATAATGGCTGAGAAAGGCTTCTGGGACGACATCGACGGGGCCATCATGCTTCACCCTTCGAGCTCTTGGGGGGCGGGGAGCAGGTCCCTGGGCATCTCATTGGTGAAGATGGAGTTCGAGGGCCAGACAAGCCACGCCGCCGCCTCCCCCCAGGAGGGGGTGAACGCTCTGAACGCGGCGACCCTGGCATTCATGGCCACCCACATGCTACGGCAGGAGGCCAGGCGGGATGCGAACCTTGTCATCCACGGGATAATCTCGGAGGGAGGCCTCGCCTCGAACATCATACCGGACAGAGCCGTGTGCGACTTCGGGGTGAGGAGCAGCGACGACGCCTATCTAGAAGAGATGGTGGACAAGGTGGCCCGGTGCGCCGAGGGGGCAGCCCTAGCCATGGGGGCGAAGGTGAATATTACAAAGAGGCAGCTATACAGCGGGAAGAAGATCAACGAGCCCATGGTGGAGATCCTCTGGAATAACTATGCCTCACAGGGCGTAGAGGTGAAACCTTGGAAGGAGAGCGTAAACGGGATGCCCATGGCTTCCACCGACTTTGGGGACGTATCCCAGAGGATCCCGGTAGCGGGCTCTTACATCGGCGTCACCGAGCCCGGAACCCCCGGTCACAGCGTACAGATGGCCGAGGCTACCATGACGGAGAAGGGTCAGGAGGCGATGATCATCGGCACAAAAGCCCTAGCCATGACCTTGGTGGAGCTCCTGGCGATGCCGGAGAAGCTGAAGGAAGCCAAGGAGTACTTCGACAGCCACTAATCCTCTTTCTTCCAAGCGGAGAGGCCCCTGTACTGCTTGACGGCCTCGAAGAGGAAGGCAGCGACGCTGAAGAGGGTAACAGAAACTGTCACCAAGTCCCGGAAGTCCCCCCTCCAGGGCCAGAAGAGGACGTAGGACACCAGCACACCCGAGAGGAGGGCGGCGTAGACCACCATCCTCGGGATCAGCATCCCCCTGAGC
>JAUVHT010000124.1 GCA_030593155.1 Candidatus Bathyarchaeota archaeon | reverse complement strand
CGGGGAACCGCTGTGGGGAGGTTCTTGATGAACCTCTCGAGCCTGGTGGCTACCTCCTCCAGATCCTCCACAGGCCTCACGAGGGCGAACCTGATGTGTCCCTCGCCGTTGGGGCCGTACTGGGTGCCCGGGGCGCATCGGACCTTCTCGTGGTGGAAGAACTCCTTGGAGAAGTCCATGGATGGGCAGTTCAGCTCCGATATGTCCGCGAATAGGTAGAAGGCTCCCTCGGGGTAGGGGCATTTCACGCCCTCTATCTCGTTGAGCCTTGGGGCGAAGTATTCGATCCGCTCCTTGAAGGCCTGTCTCATCTCCTCGACGAAGTCCCAGCCCCTCTTCAAGGCTTCGATACCCGCCCTCTGGAATGGCACCGGCATGCTACAGATCCCTACGGGGACCGCGTTGATGATCTTCATGAGTTCGGGGCCAGCGATGATGTAGCCCGCTCTGCAACCCGTCCATGCGAACGTCTTGGAGAAGCTCATGAGCACCATGGTCCTCTCCCCCATGCCGGGAAGGTTGATGATTGGCCTGTGCTTCCGGTCGCCCCAGACGTACTCCGTGTAGATCTCGTCCGCGATGACCACTATGTCCTGCTTCACGGCGATGTCGGCTATCTCCTCTAGCTCCTTCTGAGTGAAGACGGCTCCACACGGGTTATCAGGGTTACAGATCAGTAGTGCCTTGGTCTTGTCCGTTATGGCCGCCCTGATGTTCTCCATGTCGGGTCTGAATATGCCGTTCTCGTCCTTCGTCATCTTCGCCCTGGTCAGAGTGGCGCCGAAGTAGGCGGCGGGCTTCTGGTACCCCTGGTATGCAGGGTCCATGATGAGGATCTCCTCACCAGGGTTCAGGATGGCCCCGAAGGATCTGAAGATGGCCTGGCTGCCTCCAGATTCGATGAGGACCTGGGTCGCGGGGTCAACATCGACGCCATACTTCTTGTAATACCCGGCGATGGCCGCCCTGAACTCGGGGTCGCCGCCGAATGCATAATGGGTGTAGCCTCCTTTCATGGCCTCATAGACGGCTTTGTTGATGAATTCAGGCTGGTTGAAGTCGGGATCCCCTGCTCCAAGGTTGATCAGGCCTTGTATCCCACTAAATGAACGTCGGGAGGAGGCGGCGCCCATGTCCATCGCTAATATTTCCTTCTTTGCGTATTTTTTAACAGACATTTCCATCACGTATCGTCTTAGCTAGAAGACTTCAGTATAAAACCTCTTCGGGCATACGACGTGTATTAAAACTTCAAACTCGACAAAAGGGGGGAGAAGTGTCAGCCCAGAAGGCTGTTGAAGAAGAGCTTGAAGGTGGCGTCGCTCTGGGCTCTGAACTGGGGGGAGAACCCGAAGAGCACGACGCGCCCTTTTCCCATCTTTGCGTCGATGAGGGCCGCCTTCCTGCTCAGCTTCTCCTCGCCGATGAGCCAGCCGCTCTCCATTATCCTCTCGTCCGGGTAGGAGAGGACGACGTCCAACTCCTCGTTTTTGGGCCCGGGTTTGACCTCGAAGGCGGGGTGGTTCCTGAAGATTATGAGGAGGTCCTCGGCCACGCCGTACGCCAGGGGGTTGTCCGTGTTCACGTTCACGTGGAGGGTTGACCCGGGGCAGAGGAAGTCCTTGGGCTTGACATCCGCCAACACGTTCATCACCGGGAGCTTTAGCTCCTCGATGGCGAAGTTTGAGGCCTCCCCAAGGGTGACCAGGATCCCGCCGTCCTCCACGAACTCCTTCAGCTTCTCGACTCCCTCCTTGCCTATGCCGCTCTTGTACTCCTCGGGGAACTCCGGCATGGTGAACCTGCCCTTGAACCTCTTCTGGAGGTACTCCTCGATGCCCTCCCCCAGGATCAGGCTCTTGTGGTCGCTGGGGAGGACGATGACGTCGTACTTCCTGCTCAGCCTGCCCCGCTTGATGTCCGCGTCCTTGATGGTCTTGTACTTGAATCGATACCTCTCCAAGAGCCACCGGGTCCAGCCCTCGTCCATGTTACCCCCCCAGTACCTCTGGTACATCCCGATCCGGAGCATCTTCGTCGGCTCGTGGTCGAACTGCGTCTGGGGCGCCGCAGCGAAGACGAGGTGGAGCCTCTTGGATTGCCTGCGCAGCTCCTCCTCGATCCCCTCCCCCGCTGGGACGTAGAATGACCCCTTCGCAAAGGTCTCCCCTCCGACCTTGACCGGCTCCTTGATGCGGTGGACCTCTATCCCCTTCCTGAGGAGACGGTTTACCGCGGCGAAGCTGTCGTTGAAGCGGCAGTCAAGGAGGTAGCCGACGGAGCTCTCTCCAACCCGGCCCCTCGGGAACCGCACGGAAGTGAGGTCCTCGAACTCACCCTCGATGGCCTCGCTGCACTCGTGGAGGTCGACGTCCATGAACTCGGCGATGTTGTATGTGCAGAGATCGTAAGGGGAAATGGGCGTTCCGTCCGGTCGGAAGCTGAAGGGGCCCGCGTGGTAGAAGGTCCGCTTTAGAAGGGATATGAGGTAGGGCCGGCAGCTCTGCGCGGCGAATATTATGAAAGTCCCCCTGGGGTAGGTGACGCCCTCGGCGATGAACTCCCGCTTGCTACGGCTGACGGTGACCCCCATCTCGGTGAGGAGCTTCAGGAACTTGTATGTGGTCAGCTCGTCGTGCTGCCTCGGCTTGACGACGAAGGCGTAGGGGGCCTCGTTCAATCCGGCCTTGACGCTCCTCATCGCCTTCTTGTACATGTTCCCCAGGATTATCTCCCGAAAGTTGGCCGCGGCCTTCAGAGTGGCCATGGCTGATATCTTCTGCTGCTCGACTATATCCCGGAGCCTCCACCAGCCCCCGGGCCAGGGGTGGGGAAAACCCATCTGGGTTCTGTATTCGGGGCGGCCCCGGCGGCTTGGCTTGAGCTGGTGGTGGTGGACGTAGTGGGGGGTGGCGAGCTTGGCGGAGGCGGATTCGGTGAGCATCCCGCAGATGTTGTGCCAGCAGGGGATGTAGTTGAACGTGGGCATGAACTCCCCGGGGTAGGTGGCCGCGGACTCGACCCCCGTCTTCCCCTCGGCCTCCAGCATCGTGGCCATGACCCCCCCGTAGAGCTGCTGCTCCGTCCAGATCAGGGGGTCGACGTTTGGGTCGACGGGGTTGGTGAAGGGGGGGATGTAGAAGCGGGCGCCGTAGCTCCCCATGTGGTGGTGGTCGATGTAGGCCTGGGGGTGCCACTCCCGGTAGAGGACCCTTGAGACCATCTGGGACTCCACCTGGCTGAGGTGGATGGCGTCCCTGTTGTTGTCGTGGCCGGTGTACTTGTGGTAGAGGAAGGGAGTGGTTATGCCCTCGTGCTCGGTGTCCAAGTACTTGTTGTACCAGTCTGTGACCATGATCTGGCCGTCGGGGTTGAAGCACGGGAAGAGGAGGAGCACCGTATTATTGCGCACGTCTTCAAACTCCGGACTGGTAGCAAACTCGTAGGCGAGCTCTGGGGCCATCTGGGTCCCCCCCACCTCCGTGGCGTGGATGCTCATGGTCATGGCGACGAC
>JAUVHT010000065.1 GCA_030593155.1 Candidatus Bathyarchaeota archaeon | reverse complement strand
TACTATATGATGGTAGCGTACCGGGGCTTCCATTCAGGCATGGGGATCAGATCATTTTTCAGCTCTGTTGCTCTGTTCGCGCCCATTCGTGGTACTTGAGGAAGCCCAAGACGTTGATCAGGGGGGACCTTTCCGTCATCTCCGGGGAGTACTCCACGCGGGATGCCATGGAGTCCTCTGTTCTGATCTGCGCGTAGATCTCCCTCGGGTTCATGCCTTCCTCGAGGCCTCTTTCCACGATCCGGCTCCAGAGGCGGATCTGCCGTCTGTGGGCTTCGAGCCTCTCCACGGCGTTCCCAGAACAGCCGAAATGCCCGTAGCAGGCTATTTCCGGTTCGAGGGCGATGAGGGCATCGAGGCTTTCGATCGCCTGGAGGGGGTTGAACGGGGGCGGGGTGGTGGGCATGATTATACCGGCCTCGAGGGAGTAGAAGCCCCCCGCGTCGCCCAGGATGACGACCCCGTCCTCCGGAACGTGGTAGCACTGGTGGTGGGACGCATGTCCTGGGGTCCATGTCACCCTGACAGTTACGCCTCCGAGATCGATCTCCCGGCCGTCTTGGGACTCGACCACCCTCTCCGCTGGCACTCCTTTGATCTCGCCGTAGCTGGAGACCCGGTCGCCAAACAATTTCCTGGCCCCGGCCTCCAGCCTGCTCGGGTCAATCATGTGTCTAGCGCCCCTGGGGTGAACTAGCAACTTTGCCTCTGGATGTCTCTCCAAGAGCTTCCAGGAGCCTCCGGCGTGGTCAAGGTGTATGTGGGTGGGCGCGACGCATCTCAGAAGATCCGGCGTAATCCCATTTTTATCCAGCTCTTTGATGATGTAGGGGATCGAAACCGTGGGGCCGGGATCGATGACCATGGAATGTTTCCCCTTCACAAGGTATGTCCCCAGGACTCCCGATTCGCCGCGGTATGGTGCATCAATTAGGCGAACGTGCCTGCTGACTACACGAGTGCTCATTTCAATGGGATCATGATCAATCTATTAATAAAATATCGAGTAGACTCGAGATCTGAGTTCTCCGTTCACGAGTCGGACTGTTCGAGTGATGATGAAGAAAAACCCTAATTTTTATATGTTACTAAATGTTTAAATAACATCCAATTAATATAATTTGGGGGATTGTTTGGGGAAGAAGGATAAGCTGCGTCTTCCTGCTTATCCAAGGGTCGAAGCCCGAGGCAACGCAGTGATCATCATCGAAGAAGACGGTGAAGAACATCTGTGGGACCATGAGGATAACGATTCCGTCGCCGTCGCTGTGGCTGAAGAGATCCAGTCGGGGCTCAGAGCCATCCACTGTGTGAGAACGAACCTGCTGATCTCGTTGAGGGAGACCATGGATTTCTTGAGGAAATCAGGTGTTCCTGCGGAGCATCTCGGCGACATATTATATGAGGGATATCAGAGCATTCAAAAATGGCTCATCGAACTCGATAGGCGGGTCCCTGGTGGTATCTCACTGTCAGCCTAGTGTGTATCTAAAAACGTTCACTTATGGACGGAATGTGGGAAAAAAAGTGATTTATCACAGGTCCGGGCGTATTTCTACGTACCATTCGATGTCTACGAACTTGTAGCAGAGCCCTCGCCTTGAACCCTTCTCTGGTCTCCCGCCTCAACGCCTGGACCTTGTGGCCATCGAGCCTTAGTTTCTGCACAAGATCGTCCAGGATTATGGAGGTGTCGTCTGAGCTGCCGTCGAGAATTTGGATCTGGAGCTTGCTCCTGGGCCACTCAATCGAGGAGACCGCGTTCAAGAGTTGGGGTATGACATATCGCTCGTTGAATATTGGGAGTTGTATGGTTACAATCGGATGGTTTTCCAACCTTCTGGGTTTCTGAGGTTTGTATTTGAATGAGGCACAGACCATGTATAACAGTTGTAGCCATAGGGCAGCAATAGGAGTGCGAAGAGTAAGTACAGGTTGGACAGTATCTCTTCAATCAGACTAGCCACCCCCTTTTGCGCTATATTGCTAATCTGAAACGTGGATCCAAATAACGTTTATCGTCACTTTACAATAAGGTTAAATGTGTAAAAAGGTGGAAAAAAAGGGTTATTGGAGTTCTTCAAGTTGCTCGATGAGATATAGTATGGCTTGACTAATGATAGCCATCTCCCAGTTATCGGACTCTGAAACCATTTCCAATCCAAGTTTAATGGCATTGACCCCGGTATCAGGAGGGGATACGGGGTCCACAATAATGTAATTTTGGGCGATGAAACTTACTTTGCAGGTTACCATCACACCAGGTCTTAGCTCAGGGAATATCGGGTTTTCCCTGTTGAACAGTAATACTCGCCCGTCTTTCATCCTGCTAATTATGCTGTCGCCTTTACCTTTCAGCACTAGAATTTCCATTTCCTCGCCGAGGCTTACTTCAATTTGTTTTACTTCGGCATTATACATTTTTCGTGTTAAAAAAAGCGTATCATGTTATTAATAACTATGGCTGAAAAATCACTCAGGACCACAATTCTCGTGAAAAACAATTCCATCTTGCGTTGATAGTTTATCGTTATGTTAAGATCGAAGTCCCCAACCAAGAAAGAAAAAGAGTTTATCGCAGCGGTTTGACTACCTTTTCCGAGATGAATATTTTTCGTCTTTCAAGTTCTGCGAAGAATTTCTCAGACAGGTGAGCGTCGTATCCAATCTTCACGGGATGGACTACTCCCGTCTCTTTGAATTCTCCGTCGGCTATCATCTGGGCCACGATGCTGCAGGGGAAGGCTGTTGTCCTGGCCATGGCTGATATGTCGTTATCGAAATCCTGGAAGTCGATGAATTCGTAGACATAAGATGTTGAGACATCGTCTTTTATCCCTGAAACTTTAACTCTCTGGCATATGGCATCCCCTTCACCAGAAAGATATTGGAGAGTTTTCTCTCCCAAAGCCAGGAAAAAGTCCCTGGGAGCGACCTTTTTACCCTTCACGTTGACGGGTTCCTCGTCTAAAAGGTTGAGATCAATGAGCTTTTGCCATATCTCGCAGTGACCTGGCCAACGGACTGTTTTTGCCCACGCATCTCGGACTCCTTCTAGACCTAGATGTTCGATGACGTCGAGCAGATCACCCGTGGTATAGGCTTCGCCCTTCCCTATTGGCTCCGGGAAGATTATCTCCTCTGGATCGCTGAGCCTCGGGATGTCGACCATCTCTCCATCCTTCAAAACTCTCGAGGAGCCTACGTTTCCTAGTGCGGCGTAGGGCCAGTACCATGAGATCTTGTATCTTATGGGGTTGTTGTAGCCCGGGGTTCCCTTCTGGGGGAAGCCGCCGCACCAGACCCTGAAGCCATCGACCTTGTCGAGCTTTCTTGCTCCTACCCCGCAGAGAACCCTGTCAATACCGATGTCGAGACCTATGTGGGGGACAATCGTGACCCCGGCTTTTCTCGCGTCCTTGTCCTGATCGAAGATGGTGGAAAAAGAGGCTGCGACGTCTGCGTAGCCGACGCCTGCTTCTATGGCAGCGGCTACGGCGGCATCACAGAATGGACGGGGGAGGGCGCTGGCGATCGCGTCGAATCCTTCACCCATGAGACGGACGGTATCTTGTTTGTTTGTGACATCGCATCTCTGGATTTCAATTTTTTCGTTGCCCACCCTGTCCACGAAATGCTTCGCCTGTGAAACGTTGATGTCTGCCGCAACGATCTCTTCAATGCGGGGCTGAGCTGCGAGGTCTTTGAGCAGCCCATATCCCATCTTGCCTATACCTAAAACCAGTACTTTCATGGAGTAATCCCCTTGATGATCGTAGTCGCTTTCGTTTATAAAAAGGGGAGTCAGGTCACCTAATCGAGTAGGGATATCCTTTTTTTATTGATTAAAGGTGCGGGCTTCATCGATCACCGTATGCTTTTCGCTAGCGATGGGTTTTTATATCTCTAGCGATATAAATATCGCAAGCGATATGCTAGGTGGATAACGTGTCAAAAGTTAAGAGCACTGTACCGAGGGGTTTCACGAGATTCTACGCCCTCTATCTAATTAACGGGAAACCCATGACGGGGAAAGAGATCATTGCAGAGGCGGAGAAGCGGAGCGAGGGGGCATGGAGTCCGTCCCCCGGTCTCATCTACCCCCTTCTGGGCAGACTTCTGAAGGACGATCTCATCGTGGAGAACGATGCGGGGAGATTCGTCATAACTGAGGAGGGGCGGATAGCCTTGGAGCAGCACTCGAAGTTCCAGAGCCAGTTGGAGAAGCAGTTCAGCCTCGTGATGAAGCTGGGGCTCTCCATGTTCACGGCAGGGAAGTTGCTGGCGGAAGAGTCCATGGATAGGATCCTGGGCGTGACACAGGTCATGAAAGAGAGGGTCGGCGCTGGCTCCACCGATCTCCAGGAACGGTTTTACACACGGTATAAGGCCTTCCTGGAGAGCGAACTGGAGAAGATTGAGCAACAAGACCAGGGAGAAGTCGATGCTTCCGAGGAAGATAAATTCGGCTCCCCCTGATTATTTTTAATTGTTATTTACCCTTTTTTACTGTTTAAGCGGAAAATAAATTTCGATCAATGGAACGCCTCTTATTGTAGGTTTACATTCAAATGGGAATTCGATAAATCATAACGTTTTTATTCCCACGGCGTCTATCGGAGGTTGGCGTAAGCCTTCCGCTCGTAAAATGGCGGCTTCGATCCGACTGAGGCGTTTGCCTCTGGATGAAGGGTCGACTCCAGTAGCGGAAACATAGATGACGACCCGAGTATAGGCGTCGCTGCCTTCGGGTCTGAGATGGGTCGAGCGAATTCTCCTCCGACTATTCGTTTAGCCTTGCGCAAACGAATTCCGATTGATCCCGTCGGACCCCACTGCTATCGAGGTGGGACTAAGCCATGCTAGTCGAACGACCCGGACTATGGCGGGGAGTGGCAGACTGCTCAGTAACACGTAGCTAACCTACCCTCGGGACGGGGATAACTCCGGGAAACTGGGGCTAATACCCGATAGGTGTGGATTCCTGGAATGGTGCCATGCCTAAATGTAAGCGCATCCATGTTTTGTGTGCACGCCCGAGGATGGGGCTGCGGCCGATCAGGCAGTTGGTGAGGTAACGGCTCACCAAACCTTTGACCGGTACGGGCCATGAGAGTGGTAGCCCGGAGATGGGCACTGAGACAAGGGCCCAGGCCCTACGGGGCGCAGCAG
>JAUVHT010000030.1 GCA_030593155.1 Candidatus Bathyarchaeota archaeon | reverse complement strand
CTCTGCCTCTCCACGGGCACCAACGCCGAAGCAAAGGCCCAGACCCTAAAACACGCCACAGGAACCGACTACTTCGACCACGTATTCAGCGAACCCACCATCGGCTGCTTCAAAACCGAACCGGAATACTACCACACCGCCCTGAAGAGAGCCAACTCCAAACCCCATGAAACCGTCAGCATAGGGGACACACCCCTCAGCGACATCCGCCCCGCCAAGATCGCCGGCATCCACACAATCTGGCTCAACAGAGACGGAGAGCCCAGACCCCCCACCGAAGACCAGAGAGCAGACCACGAAGTCGAGAACCTGCTCCAAGCCGCGCAGCTCCTCCGCACCAACCTCGACGCACGACAGAACCCAAAATAGACGATCTACGAAAACCCATCAAACCAAAAGAAGCCCAGACGACCCACATTAATGCAGCCGACGAGACCTGTTCAGACTCTTCCTGCCCCAGCTATACCCCCGCAACTTGGAAGAACCCCCATAACCACACGCCGAACACGTCTTCTGCCTGATATGATACGCCCTCCGACCACACCGCCTGCACTTTATATGCACCCGCTTCCCCGTGTGCAGAGCGTGCTTAGTAGGCATCCAGAAAACCCCAAACGCGCCTAGGGAGGCGGAGAGATCATGATCACATTATCGCCCCGAAGGATGATGGTCCCAATCATCTCCACACTCTCCGGATCGCTGACATTCTCCGCATCCTTCAACACCAGATTCACGTGCTGGTCAAAGCCCTCCAGGGTCCCCCTCAGAGTCCTACCCCCCCTCAACTTGATTAGGACTGTCTTCCCTATGCTACTCTCCAGGACCCGCTCAATCATCTCCGCCAAACCCATCAACTCCAAGCATGCACAGGCACATTTTTTCAGCCGAGCATTACCGAATAAAGGTGTTTCCCATTTAAAGGTTTGGATTTAACGAAGTAACCCGATCCCAGCCCCCCAAAACCAGCCTTTTATCAATACGATCCGTAAATACATCCATACCCGAAATAATACTGGTATAGATTTCACCATTTCTGGAAAGGTTTATTAATTAGTGCTCGACAATCTGTGTAGCCTCTGAAAGGTTTGGACGGCTTCTGAGTCGGATGAAAAACGCCGTAAATGGGGGTACTAAGTTAAAACGGATGATCCCCTTTCCCGAGTCATCATTTGCACGTTCAAATAGTTTTAAGTGAAGGTGAGAGAGTTAATTCTAGAAGATCAGGATTATTGGGAGGTAATAAAGGCCTTTTTCGCCGAAGAGGGCCTCGTAAAGCAGCATCTGGACAGCTACAACGACTTCGTCCAGAACACACTCCAGCACATCATAGACGAGATCCACGGCATCCAGATCGAGGTGCCCGGACACACATATGATATAAAATTCGGGACCATCGAGGTGGACAAGCCTCGAGTCGTCGAGGTGGATGGAACGGTCCGGAGCGTCTACCCCCGGGAGGCCCGGATCCGGAACCTCACCTACTCGGCCCCCCTCTACCTGGACATCATCCTCAACGACGAGGGCCGGGAGTCCCTAGAGTGCGTCAACATAGGCAACCTCCCCCTCATGGTCAAGTCCGACCTCTGCCTCCTCGCCAAGCACACCCCCTCGGAGCTGGTGAGAATCGGCGAGGACCCAAACGAGGTAGGAGGCTACTTCATAGTCAACGGATCCGAGCGGGTGATCGTCTCCCTCGAGGACCTCGCCCCCAACAGGGTCCTCATCGAGATCGACAACAGAGGCTCCAAGCCCGTATACAGGGGCAAGGTCTTCTCCACCACCGTGGGCTTCAGGGCCCGCATAGAGATGGCCCTCAAGGCCAAGGGGGAGATGGTGATCTCCATCCCAGGCGTCCCCGTGCCGGTGCCCTTCGTCGTCCTCATGAGGGCCCTGGGCGTGGAGACCGACCGGGAGGTCGCGGAGATGGTCTCCCTCGACCCCGACATCCTTAACGAGCTGGAGACGTCCTTCAGGGAGGCCGCAGACGCCCACACCCTAGAGGACGCCGTCCTGTACATAGGGAACAGGGTGGCCTTCGGCCAGGTCAGGGAATTCAGGATCAAGAGGGCCGAGACCATCATCGACCGCAACCTCCTCCCCCACATCGGGAGGGATCCCGAGGACAGGCTGGACAAGGCCATATTCCTCGGCGAGATGGCCTCCCGCATCGTGGAGCTCAAGCTGGGCCGCAGGGAGGAGGACGACAAGGACCACCTCAAGAACAAGAGGATAAAGCTCGCGGGGCCCCTCCTCGCAGAGCTGTTCAGAAGCGCCTTCTGGAGCCTCTACCGGGACATGCGCTACCAGTTCCGAAGGATGAGCACCAGGAGGAAGGGAGTCCTCATCTCCGCCGCCGTCAGGCCCGGGATAATAAGCAGCCGGGTCAAGCACGCCCTCGCCACAGGCAACTGGAGGCGGGGCCGCGTCGGCATGACCCAGCTCCTGGACAGGACCAACACACTCTCGACACTGAGCCACCTCCGGCGGCTCCAGTCGCCCCTGAGCAGGAGCCAGCCCAACTTCGAGGCCAGGGATCTCCACTCCACCCACTGGGGCAGGCTCTGCCCCAACGAGACCCCAGAGGGGGCCAACTGCGGCCTAGTGAAGAACCTGGCCCTCATGGCCAGCGTCTCCGTGGGCACCGACCCCGAGAAGATCAAGAGGACCCTCCTCTATCTGGGGGTGATCCCTGCCAAAGACGCCGACGAGCGGATAAGGCACGAGAGCGCCAAGATCTTCATCGAGGGGTACCTCCTAGGCTACACGAAGACCCCCTCGGAGCTCGTAGAGACTGTGAGGCTGATGCGCCGCAGGGGCGAGATCAGCGGAGAGGTCAACATAGGCTTCTACGCCGACCACAACGAGATCTACGTCAATTGTGACGAGGGTCGGATCAGGCGTCCACTGATCATAGTCGAAGACGGGAAGCCCCTACTGAAGCCGAGGCACGTCCGTAACCTCCAGACCGGGAGGTGGCAGTGGGGGGACCTCATCCGGGAGAGGATCCTAGAGTATCTGGACGCCGAGGAGGAGGAGAACGCCTTCATCGCTACGGACCAGACTAAAGTCTCCGACGATCACACCCACATGGAGATCTCCGTCTACACCATCCTAGGGGTGACTGCCTCCATCATCCCGTTCCCGGAGCACAACCAGTCCCCCAGGAACACCTACCAGGCGGCCATGGCCAAGCAGGCCCCCGGCATGTACGCCCTCAACTACAAGGACAGGACGGACACGAGGGGCCACCTCCTCCACTACCTCCAGAAGCCCCTCTCCCAGACAAAGCCCATGGAGATCATAGGGTACAACGCCCGCCCGGCGGGCCAGAATTTCATCGTGGCGGTCCTCAGCTCCAACGGCTACAACATGGAGGACGCCATCATCTTCAACAAGTCCAGCATCGAGAGGGGCCTAGGCCACTCCAGCTTCCTACGCATCTACAAGGCAGAGTGCAAGCAGTACCTAGGAGGCACCAAGGACAGGCTCACCATCCCCGAGGCGGGGATCAGGGGCTACCACGGCGCAGAGTCCTACAGGATGCTGGAGGAGGACGGCCTCATCTCAACGGAGGCCCAGGTGAAGGGCGGGGACATCCTCGTAGGGAAGACGAGCCCCCCCAGGTTCTCCGAGGAGTACCGGGGCTTCGAGGTCCGGGGACCCCAGCTCAGGGACACCTCCGTAGGCGTCAGGCCCACCGAGGAGGGTGTGGTGGACTCCGTCTTCGTCACCAAGGACATCGAGGGCTCCCACCTAATCAAGGTCAAGGTCAGGAGCCACAGAGTCCCCGAGCTAGGGGACAAGTTCGTCTCCAGACACGGCCAGAAGGGAGTCATCGGCATGGTCGTCCCCCAGGAGGACATGCCCTTCAGCGCCCACGGCACCGTGCCCGACATCATGATCAACCCCCACGCCTTCCCCTCCAGGATGACCGTGGGCCAGTTCCTAGAGTCCATCGCGAGCAAGGTGGCCGCCCTGCGGGGAGTGGAGGTGGACGGGACGCCCTTCATCAACGAGCCCCTGGAATCCCTCTCAGACATCCTGAAGAGCCTCGGGTTCCAGCCTGGCGGCCGGGAGCTCATGTACGATGGCCAGAGCGGCCGGATGTTCGAGACCCAGATCTACATCGGGGTCACCTTCTATCAGAAGCTACACCACATGGTGGTGGACAAGATCCACGCCAGGGCCAGGGGTCAGGTCCAGATGCTCACCAGGCAGCCCACCGAGGGCAGGGCCAGAGGCGGAGGCCTCAGGTTCGGGGAGATGGAGAGGGACTGCCTAGTCGGCCACGGCGCCGCGATGCTCCTCAAGGACAGGCTCCTCGAGGAGTCGGACGCTTACACTATCTACGTCTGCGAGCGCTGTGGAAAGCTGGCCTTCTACGACATCCGCCAGCGCAAGTACGTCTGCCCCATCTGCGAGGGGAAGGGAGAGGTGTCGCCCGTCACCGTCTCCTACGCCTTCAAGCTCCTACTCCAGGAGCTCCAGAGCCTCTGCCTGTCTCCCACCCTCGAGCTGGCTAAGGAGGTGGGCTGAGACGTCCAAGGTCATCGATGCCATCAAGTTCGGGATCCTCCCCCCCGACGAGATCCGGAGGCTCAGCGTCGTGGAGATCCACACCTCAGACACCTACGACGAGGACGGCGGATCCATAGCCGGCGGCCTCATGGATCATAGGCTCGGGACCCTGGAGCCGAGGCAGAGGTGCAGGACCTGCGGCAACATATCCATCAACTGCCCCGGCCACTACGGCCACATCGAGCTGGCTGTCCCTGTGATCCACGTCGAGTTCGCCAAGCACATATACAAGCTCCTCTCAGTGACGTGCAGGGGCTGCGGGAGGATACTCCTCTCCCCCGAGGACTACGAGGCGTTCCAGAGTGTGCGGGGGGAGGAGAAGAGACTCTTCGGCAAGATTAGCGACGAAACGACCAAGGAGATCATAAAGCAGGCGAAGAAATACAAGAAGTTCAAGGAGTGCCCGATGTGCGGCATGGTCCAGTCCAACGTCAAGTTCGCCAAGCCCACCAGCTTCTTAGATATCGAGCAGGAAGAACTGGCCACCGACGACAAGTCCCTGATGGAGGAGATAAGCCGCAGGCTCACCCCGAACATGATCAGGGAGTGGTTCGAGAGGATCCCAGACGATGACCTTGAGCTCCTCGACTTCGATCCCGGCGTCGCCCGGCCCGAGTGGATGATCCTCCAGGTGCTCCCCGTCCCCCCGGTGGATGTTCGCCCCAGCATAATCTTAGAGTCCGGCATCCGGGCTGAGGACGACCTCACCCACAAGCTCGTCGACATCATCAGGATCAACCAGAGGCTCCGGGAGAACATAGGCGCAGGCGCTCCCACCCTCATCATCGAGGACCTCTCCGAGCTCCTCCAGTATCACATCACCACCTACTTCAACAACGAGGTCTCCGGCATCCCCCCTGCCCGCCACAGGTCGGGCCGCACACTGAAGAGCCTCGCCCAGAGGCTCAAGGGGAAGGAGGGAAGGTTCAGGGGCAACCTCTCCGGGAAGAGGGTCGACTACTCGGCCCGGACCGTCATCTCCCCCGACCCGAACCTGGACATAAACGAGGTGGGGGTCCCACTTCACATCGCGATGCGCCTGACGGTGCCGGACATGGTGACGGAGCGGAACAAGGAGGAGATGAGGAAGCTCGTCCTCAACGGCCCCTCCAGGCATCCGGGAGCCCTCTACGCCGTGCGCCCGGACGCCAAGAGGATAAGGCTCGAGTTCGTCACGGACAAGTCTGTAGTCGCCGACTCCCTGGAGCCCGGCTTCGTCATCGAGCGCCACCTGAAGGACGGGGACATCGCCCTCTTCAACAGGCAGCCCAGCCTCCACAGGATGAGCATCATGGCCCACAGGGTGAAGGTGCTCCCCTACAGGACGTTCAGGATGCACCTCGCCGTCTGCCCCCCCTACAACGCGGACTTCGACGGGGACGAGATGAACCTCCACATCCCCCAGAGCAAGGAGGCCCAGACCGAGGCCCGACTCCTGATGCAGGTGCAAGACCAGATACTCTCGCCCAGGTACGGCGCCCCCATCATCGGAGCCACCAAGGACTTCATCACGGGGGCCTACCTCCTCACCCGGAAGCAGACCATGCTCACCGCCGATGAGGTGGGGAAGCTCTTGGCCGCAACGGGTTACACGGGTCCGGAGCCTGAGCCTTCGGTAACTGAACCCGAGCCCATGTGGTCGGGGAAGGACATCTTCAGCCTCTACCTGCCGGAGGACTTTAACTACGTGATACGGGCGAACATCTGCCACCACTGCAAGACCTGCGAGAGGGAGAAGTGCCCCCACGATGCCTACGTCATGATCAGGGAGGGGAAGCTGCTCACCGGCGTCATAGACAAGAACACCATCGGCGCCGAGAGGGCTGGGACCATATTCCACCGGGTCATCAAGGACTACGGCACCGACGCGGGCCACGACTTCCTCAACTCCGTCACGAAACTCATCAACGACTTCCTCAGCTTCAAGGGCTTCACTTTCTCCGTGGACGAGCTGACCATAGGCCCCAGCGAGAAGAGCGAGATCAACCGGGTGATGAAGCGGATGGAGAGGAACGTCGACAAGCTCATCGACGAACTCAACACCGGGGAGCTTGAGAGGCTGCCCGGCCAGAGCCTCCGGGAGACCTTCGAGATCCAGGTGATGAGCGAGCTGGCGAAGGCCAGGGACAGGGCGGGGGAGACCGTCGAGTCGCAGCTCGAGATGGACAACGCCGGGATCATCATGACCCGGAGCGGGGCGAGGGGCTCCAGCCTTAACATCGGTCAGATGATGGGCTCCGTCGGGCAGCAGGCCATCCGCGGGAAGAGGATCATGAGGGGCTACATGAACAGGACCCTGCCCCACTACACCAAGCACGACCCAACCCCGGAAGCCCGGGGCTTCGTCTACAACTGTTACAGGGACGGGCTCACCCCCATCGAGTTCTTCTTCCACGCCATGGGGGGCCGGGAGGGCCTCGTGGACACCGCGGTCCGCACCCAGCAGAGCGGCTACATGCAGCGCCGCCTCATCAACGCCCTGGAGCATCTCAGGGTCGAGTACGACGGCACAGTCCGCGACTCCTCCGGGAACATAGTCCAGTTCACCTACGGGGAGGACGGCGTCGACCCGGCGAAGAGCGACCACGGGAAGGCCGTGGACGTCGGCCTCCTCATCGAGAGAGTCAAGATAGCGATGCCCAAGGGACGAGCCGCCACCGAGAAGTACATCGAGGGACAGCTGTCGGAGATGGCCGACATCCTCACACCGAGCCTCATAGACGAGCTCCGGAAGAGCCTCGCGGCCTCGAAGATGACCAAGAACGGGGTGGACACGGTCATAGGGACCGTCGCGAGGAACTACGACTTCAGCCTCGTCGAGCCCGGGGAGGCCGTGGGCACCATCGCGGCCCAGTCCATCGGGGAGCCCGGCACCCAGATGACCCTGAGGACCTTCCACTACGCAGGTGTCGCCGAGCTGAACGTCACCCTCGGGCTTCCCAGGCTGATAGAGCTCGTGGACGCCAGGAGAGCCCCCTCGACACCGGTGATGAATATCCACTTGGACTCGAAGCACAGGCGGAGCAAGGTCAAGGCCCGGGAGGTGGCCGAGAGGATGACATACATGGTGATCGACGACGTGGTGGAGAAGGTGAACGTCGACCTCAGGGAGGACGCCGTCAAGGTCACCCTCTCCCCCGAGAGGATGGAGGCCCTCAACATCACCCCAAAGGAAGTGGAGAGTGCGCTGCCCGTGAAGCACGAGAAGCTGGACAAGGTGACCTTCAAGGTGGCCTTCTCCGAAGGCAGGGGCGGGGACCCGGACAAGCTGATAAAACAGATCACAGAGTCCCCGATAAGGGGAATCCCCGAGATCAAGAGAGTGTTGACCACGTACGAGGGCGGCGAGTGGGTGATCCGGACCGACGGGTCGAACCTCGAGGGGGTCCTCGCCATCGAGGGCGTCGATCCCACGAGGACGACCACCAACGACATCCACGAGATCGCCCGGATCCTGGGGATCGAGGCGGCCCGGAACGCCCTCATCAAGGAGGCCCACTCAGTCCTCGAGGAGCAGGGGCTCGACGTGGACATCAGGCACGTGATGCTGGTCTCGGACATCATGACCAACACGGGGAAGATACAGCAGATCGGCCGCCACGGCATCAGCGGCAAGAAGAGCAGCGTCCTCGCCAGGGCGGCCTTCGAGCTGACGATCCAGCACCTGGTGAACGCAGCAATAAAAGGGGAGACCGATCCGCTTAAAGGTGTGATCGAGAACATCATAGTCGGCCAGACGATGCCCCTGGGCACCGGGAGCGTCGAGCTGTTCATGTCAATGGGGGGTAAGCGGGACGAGTAGCGTCGACCACGAGCTGCGGATGGC
>JAUVHT010000168.1 GCA_030593155.1 Candidatus Bathyarchaeota archaeon | reverse complement strand
TTGAAATGAAGCCATGCATGGCAGAGACCACAGTCCTCAGCGTCAAGGGCTTAGAGGCCACCGACGACAGAGGCCTCCCAGCCCTGAGGGGCGTGGACCTCCAGGTCAGCGCCTCAGAGATCGTGGGCCTCGCGGGAGTAGAGGGGAACGGCCAGACCGAGCTCGTCGAGGTCCTAGTAGGACTGCGGAGAGCCAACAGGGGGAGGATACTCCTTGGTGAAACAGACATTACAACAGACCCCCCAGGAAAGCGGATTGGAGCCGGCATCTCCCACATACCCGAGGACAGGCACAAATGGGGGCTGGTGAAGGAATTCACGGTCCTGGAGAACCTGATCCTAGGGAGCCACAGGAACCCCAGGTTCACAGGGAGGTTAGGCAGCATCGACTTTCAGGAGGCCACAGAGTACTCGGAGAAGCTGGTCCGGGACTACTCGATCCAGACCCCAAGCGTCGACACCCCCGCCGGCCACCTCTCCGGCGGGACACAGCAGAGGCTGATAGTAGCCAGGGAGTTCAGCCGGCAGCCCAGGCTGATCATCGCCTCCCAGCCCACGAGAGGGCTGGACATAGGAGCGACGGAGTACGTACGCGGCAAGCTTGTGGAGATGAGGGACAGGGGCAGCGCGGTCCTCCTCGTCTCCGCCGACCTGGACGAGATCTGGGCCCTGAGCGACCGGATAGCCGTGATCTACGAAGGCCGGATAGTCGCCATCAAGGATCCCAACGAGACGAGCGAGCAGGAGCTTGGGCTCCTGATGACCGGTGGTAATCTTGGCTGAAGAGTCGGAGACCGTGAGCTCGGCCGCCGCTGGGGCCGGAGGCAGGCTCTCAGGCCTCTCCCCGGGGCTCAGCATGTTCGTGACCCAGCTGGTGGCCATACTGATGGCCTTCATAGTGGGAGCGGTGGTCCTCCAAGTGACGGGCTACTCCCCGCTGAAGGCGTACGGAGCGATGCTAACAGGAGCCTTCGGGAACACCTATAGGATCGGCCAGACGCTCACCCACGCCACGCCGATCATCTTCACCGCCCTAGCCTTCCTCTTCGCCTTCAAGGGCGGCCTCTTCAACATAGGAGCCGAGGGCCAGTTCCTGGTGGGCGCCCTGGGCGCAGCGCTCGTCGGCATCTCCTTCGACGGGCTGCCGGCGGTGGTACACGTCCCCCTCGCCCTCCTGGTAGGGGCCATCGCCGGGGGGCTCTGGGGACTCATCCCGGCCTTCCTCAAGACAAGGTTCGGCGCCCACGAGGTCATAACCACGATGATGCTCAGCTACGTCGCCCTGTACCTCACAGGCTACATGGTGAACTACCCCTTCAAGGCCCCCGGATGGGTGGCCCAGACAGTCCTGATAGCCCCCTCGGCGGAGCTCCCCCGGATCCTCCCGCCCACCCAGCTCTCGGCATCCATCTTCGTGGCCGGACTTTTGACCCTTGGAACCCAGTACTTACTCAGGAAGACGGCCTTCGGCTTTGAGATCAGGGCGACGGGGCTCAACCCCAACGCAGCTCGGAACGCGGGCATCGACGTAGATCGGAAGCTGATCCTCGCCCTCGTGGTTAGCGGCGCCATCGCCGGCCTCGGGGGCTCCGGGGAGATCCTGGGGGTCCACAGGCGCTTCATCGATGGCTTCTCCCCAGGATACGGTTGGGACGGGCTGGCCGTCGCCCTCGTGGGCGGCAACACCCCCTACGGGGCGCTTCTGGCCGCGGTGCTCTTCGGCGCCCTCAGGAGCGGGGGGATGGTGATGACCCGGGCCACGGGGGTCCCCCTCGACATCGTCTTCCTCCTCAGGGCCCTTGTGATCCTGTTCGTCGCCGCACCGACTCTGATCCGCTCACTGCTTAGGAGAGGTGGCCTCAGATGGTGAGCCTCCTCGACGTGATCAACGTGGGCCTCTTCGCCGCAGCCCTCAGGATGGCCACACCCATAGCCTACGCGGCGCTCGGAGGAATCTTCTCGGAGAGAGTGGGGATCATCAACATCGGGCTGGAGGGGATCATGATGACCAGCGCCTTCGCCGGAGTCACCGTCAGCTACTACACGGGCAACCCCTGGCTAGGGGTGCTGGCCGCCGTGGCAGTCGGCGGGCTCTTGGGCTTCTTCCACGCAGTCCTCACGGTGAAGTTCGCCGGCGACCAGATAGTCAGCGGGACGGGGATCAACATCTTCGCCATGGGGTTCACGGCCTACATGAGCCAGATCATCTGGGGCTCCCGGGGGGCTTCCGATAGCGTCACGGGCATCAAGGCAGTGACCATCCCGTTGCTGAGGCAGGTGCCGATCCTCGGCGCCATCCTGGGGAAGCACTCCCCCCTGGTCTACATAATGTTGGCAGTCACCGTCATCTCGTACATCGTCCTCTTCAAGACCCCCCTGGGCCTCAGGATAAGGGCGGTGGGAGAGCATCCAACGGCAGCAGAGACCGCCGGAATCGACGTCTACAGGATCAAGTACCTCTGCGTCACCCTGAGCGGCATGCTGGCTGGCCTCGGCGGCGCCTTCCTCTCCCTGGGCCACCTCAACATCTTCGTCTTCGGGATGACAGGAGGCAGGGGATTCATCGCCATGGCGGCCATGATCTTCGGAAAGTGGACCCCCTTCGGGGCCTTCGGGGCCAGCCTCCTCTTCGGCTTCGCGGACGCCCTCCAGATGAGACTCCAGGCAACGGGCCTCCTGCCTCCCCAGATCATCCTCACAATCCCCTACCTGCTCACCGTTGCGGTCCTCGCCGGCGTGGTGGGGAGAGCGAGACCCCCCAGCGACTATAAGCCCTACATC
>JAUVHT010000078.1 GCA_030593155.1 Candidatus Bathyarchaeota archaeon | reverse complement strand
CGGATCCCTCATCCGGTGCCGCCTGTATCCTATATCTTCGAGGCTGTACCCCATGGATAAAGCCAAGAGTTGGAGGTAGAAAAAGACCGGAAGCTTGAAGCCCAGATTCAGCTTCCTCACGGCTAGAGCCTGCCCAGTGTCAAACTGGTAGAAGCACTGCGGACATATCGTCGCGATACAGTCGGACCCCGCATCTCTCATCGCCCCCAGCTTTGCTCCGAGAAGCTTGTAGCCAGCTTTCCTGTCACCATAGTTAGACAGAGTCCATCCGCAGCACAGCGTCTTAAACTCGTAATCGGCTGGCTCAGCACCGAGCACCTCAACCATGCGGTCTAGGACGACCGGGTCGAATGGATCGTCGAATCGCATGATCTCCGGAGGGCTCACGATGTGGCAGCCGGTGTGGCCAGCCACCTTGAGCCCCTCGATAGGGTTCACGACTTTCTTGGCCACTCTTTCGAACCCGAGGTCTTCCACTAATACCGTGGCGAAATGTTTGATTTTTATGGTCCCCTTGAACTGGTGGTCGGTATCCGCAAGGATCTCGTTGACCCTCGTCTTTAACTCGTCGTTCTCCTTTAGGGCCGAGTTGACTTGTTTCAGCGTATATGTGCAACCGTTGCAGAGGGTGAGGAGATCGATACCCTCATCCTCGGCGAGGGAGATGTTCCTGGCGGCGATAGCCGTCCCCGTGAGCTTGTCGCTGCTGTAGAATCCCACGGGCTCAGGGCAGCAGCTGAACCCATCGACATCGCAGAGCCTCACCCCCAGCTCCTCCAAGACGTTTCTAGAGATCTTCTCGATGTGAGGAAGCCTAACGGGCAGAAAACAACCTTTAAAAAAGGCATATCTCATACCCGGTCCTCCTTGAAACGCAGCAGCCTCTGGGCGAGACCTGTTTTTTCAGAGATCGTTCTGACATCCTCGGTCGCTCCATATCCCAATGGTTCGAGACCTAGCTGCTCCCTCTGCCTCCTGGATGAAGCCGTCAGAGGGAAGGCGTATCCGGATGATGCAATATTCTCCACCTCCCCCAAGATCATAGGGTGGGCGTGACCCATTTCGAAAGCCCTAGCTTTCATAGATTCGATGAACTCGACGGGGGAGACATCGTAGGGGCAGACCTCCTCGCATTTATGGCAGGAGACACACATCCAGATGTTGGGGTTCTTCGAAGGATCTTCCGCACCGAGGCATTCGTAGACATATGTGTTTTTCGCATCGAACTGACCGTCAAATTGGACATGGCAAAAATGGTTTTTTACGACACAGCAGACAGCGCATTTTAGACATATCTCAGAAGCTTCTTTCAACGATAGGGATTCATCTTTTGAGAGATATTCCACACGTATGACCAAACCTATCACAGACGAGAATGTCATGAACAATTTAACCGTTTACCTTGGGACGCGGCGAATCCAACGACTTAGTGTTGTTATGGACTCGAAACCCCGCCGCTTCAACATTGTGATTATGAAGAAGAGGGCGCATCCGGGGAGGAGGAGGATTGCGAACTGCTCGAAGGCCTCGATGAACATGGGCGTCTCCCTCTGCAGCAGAAACGTGATGGGGACGGTGCTCCCCTCTACATACCACCATTCGCTAGGAGTGATGCCCGTCATCCACCAGACGAGATCGCAGCCCAGCGGGATCATGGTCAAGACGAAATGGTAGAGCCAGAACATGAGGCCCATGTCGTCGTCCTCGAAGGCTATTGGGGCGATCAGACATCCAAGGTACCAAGCGGCCAAGGCTGCGAGCTCAAGGTCCAGCCGGTTGTCAGGCATGAAGGAGAAGAATATGAAAACCAGGGGGGCGACTATGAATGGCAGTATTGTCAACCACGGGAATTTTCCGCCTGTCCTCTCCTCCCTCTTATCGGGCATGATATAGTCAGCGAAGAAGACGATGCCCATCAGCCCTATCACCGTGATCAACCCCCGGGAGGTCTTGATGAGCATCGGGAAATAGCCCAATATCGGAATATTCCCTATGACCTTCCCCATGACGTTCGATTCTTTGACGGGGCGGCCGTCCTGGACCGCGTTGTTGTCCCCCTTTGTCACGAAATACCATTCGCCGTTATTGTTAGTCTTCTCGACGGCCCTGTGAACGATGTACTCGTCGGACGTGCCGGGCTTCAAGAAGACGAGGATGTCCCCTTCGGGCTGGGGTTCGGCGACCACATCATCGAAGTCCTGGATCTGGCCCACCAGTATGAAGTCCCCGACCCCCAGAGTGGGGATCATGCTCTCAGACACAACGACCATTACGGGGTACTGGGTTTTCAGGGAGGCCTTGAGGACTTGTATGCCCCCGAAGGCCACGATGGCTATGACTATGAAGAACGCGAAGTATTTTAGGTACTCCTTCAAGCCGTCGCCCAAATCAGATTCCCGTCTTCGCCTCTTCGTTCGAGACCTCTTCCGCCAGCTCAGGGTCCATCCAAAGGGTTAGCAAACGGCAGCTTATCGGAGTGACCTGCCCCCCGGGGAAGCACTTGTCGAGGCCATCGCACGTGATGCAAGGGCAGTCGCTTATGGAGTCGATGGTGACCATCTTGGTCTGGGAGAACAGCTTGTAGGTCCACCGGCCCTCGTGGAGCACCTTCTTCCTCTCCACCACGCCCTTCTCCTCGAACTTGAGGGCGAGCCTGGACCCCTCCCGGCTGGTCGCGTCCAGATTTTTCCACATTTCGCTCTGGAGTATTCCCTCTTCTCCGGCTTCGATTATCAGCAGTAGGGCTCTTTTATCCAGATCGTTTTTCCTTGGCACGGTTCAACCTCAGGAGTAGGGTTCTACTCGTAGTAGATGAGTTCGTCTTCTTCTAGGAGGCCGTGGAGCTTGTGGACGGCCTCCTTGACCATGTCCTCGTGCTTGGCGCCTGTGCAGACGAGCTTTCCGCTGGCGAAGAGGAGCATCACCACCTTCGGCACGCCCATCCTGTAGATGAGGCCGGGGAACTGCTCGGGCTCGTACATCACGTTGTCCATGATGTCAGCCGCGGTCTCTAGGTCGATCTTGCCGTGGAGGTTGGCCGACGCCACGATGTTCTGTATGACGATGGAGGGCTTACCCAAGATGATGATCCCGTTGTTCTTGAGCTCCCTCACCACCTTCTTCACGGCGCTCCGGGCCATCTTCTCCGACTTGGCCCCGGTGCAGACCATCTTCCCGGACCCGAATATCAGGGTGGCCGTCTTGGGCCTCTTCAGCCTGAAGACGAGGCCGGGGAACTGTTTGGGTCTGTACTCCACGTTCCTGAAGACCTTCATGATGGCGAGGAGGTCGATCTTCTGGTCTAGGGATGCGGAGGCGACCACGTTCTCGATGCTTATATCAACTTTTTTCTCCATCATTCAACACACCACTTCAACATAATCTTGAGGCTTCTACTCTACAGGTTGTTCACCCTGCTCAACAACTCCTCTGGGAGGAGGTCTTGGTTCTCTATCTCCACAACGGGAAACGAATTCTGATTCGGCTCGTGGACGAGCTTATCACTGAAGCCGATTTCCCCAGTATAGGTGTTGTACGTGACGAAGCCTCCCTCCAACGCATCGTCCAGCTTCACGAAGTAGAGGAAAATCTCGTTCAGGGTTCCCCCGATGATGAAGTAGAGATGACTATCCTCGTTCTGGAGGTGCTGTATTACGTTCATCGTGGGGGACGAGGCGACGAGCATCACCAAGTCCCTCAATGATTTGAGATGGACGAACTTCATAGTCTTCGGTATATAAAGGCCCAACCTCTATTTAAAGTATTTAAATAGTACTCGGATATCACCCAACTAAGATAGAAATTAAAAAACCACGTCATGATGGCTGAGAGATGACACGTTCTTGTATAACAGATCGATTTTCTACTTTCAATAATAAGGAAACATCTAAACAAGGTGTAAAATCCGAATCATATACTCCCAGAATGTAAGCATATGAAGAGCGTGATCTCTATAGTTCCTTCTCTCCGAGGCCTATCCGTACCGCTGTCTCCGCCAGCACCTGCATAGGGTCGACGACGGGTACTGCTATATCTCCATCCTTCAGCACCAGGGATATCTCAGTGCATCCGCAGATCACCATGTCGGTGCCTCCCTCCAAGAGGCTCTCAGATATCTTCATGACAATGTCACGCCCGTCTTCTAGGTTCCCAGTCTTTATGTGCTCGTAGATGGCCTTCATGGCCTCCTTCTGCATCTCTTCTGAGGGGGCTAAAATGTCGACTCCGACCTCGTTGAAGAATCTATCATATATCCCGCTCTTGAGGGTGCCGTCGCTGGCGATGAGGCCGGCCCTCTTTACTTGAGGCATCTTTTTCCTGACCATCTCGGCGGTCATCTCGATCATGTGGAGGATCGGGATGATCAACTTCTCCCTGAGCCTATCGATGAAGTGATGGGCCGTGTTGCAGGGTATGATGAGGAAGTCGGCCCCAGCCCCCTCCAAAGCCTTCCCCGCTAAGAGCATCTCGGGGACCGGGTCCTCGC
>JAUVHT010000174.1 GCA_030593155.1 Candidatus Bathyarchaeota archaeon | reverse complement strand
GCAGAGGGCGGCGACGACCCATCGGGGGTACCTGAATCCGGGCACAGGCGCCAGTGACTTGCTCACGTAGAGGCGGGCCGAGGGGGCGTGCCATGTGAACTCGTTCACGTCGTCGGCCGGGTGGAAGCTGTCGTAGGCGTGCTCCGGCTCGGTGAGGGTCTCGTCGTAGGGATGCTCCATGGGTTCAAGGCCGAGGTTCTCCTGGATCTTCCTGGCGAAATCGATGTCCTCCTCGGTGTGGCGGGGTGGCCCGATCTCCC
Source organism: Candidatus Bathyarchaeota archaeon (assembly GCA_030593155.1). The sequence goes on along the minus strand of JAUVHT010000174.1, from coordinate 2,427 downwards.
TGAGGTTTCCCATCATGTTCTCAGTGAGGACCGAGTTTGGGAGCCCCGTCCGGACGGCCGTGAGGAGGCGGCTCTCAACCCTGCAACCCGTCACCAGTGCCGCGCCCCTCGCGCACCTCTCAACGATCTCGGTGATGGCTTCCTGATCTCTCAAGCTTCTGGTCCTCCAACAGTAGACGATCTGGCTGAACTCCGGAGTCGCGACGGTCGCCTGGCCCCCGGTCATCATGAACTCGTTGATGCTGCCCCCCCGGCGCATCAGGGCGGGAATGTGCTCCTTCATGAAGTTGACGTTGTTGTACATCAGGACGGTGGCATCCAAGGCTCCCGGGTAGCTGACGTCTCCACTTGTGCCTCCGGCGGCCCGCTCCATGGAGAAGTTGAATAGCACGCTCTTGTAGGCCAGGGGCCAGACCTCCCCCAGGACCGTTGTGGGGCCCCCCGGGTGCCACGCGATGAGGGCGTCCATTCCGTCGAAGAGGCCGTCCCTGGCCATGTAGGGCTTGCCGACGCAGAGCTTCTCCGCCGGCGTTCCCAGAAGCTTGACCCTGGCGTTGATATCGTGCTCCACGACGGTCTCCTTGAGGGCCACCGCCGTGAAACAGGAGGCCACCCCTATCATGTTGTGGGCGTCGGTGAAACCCGGCCCGTGGGGCACCTCTGGGTCCTCATAGGGGACTGCTTTCTGGGAGTGGCCGGGGGTCGCGTCATACTCGGCGAAGAACCCCATCACGGGGCCCGCATCTCCCCACTCCGCCACGAAGGCGGTAGGCATACCAGCCACCCCCTCCTCGACCCTGAACCCATTCCTTGTCAGGTAATCCGCTAGGAGCTTTGCCGATTTGTACTCCCTGAGGCCGGGCTCCGCCCACTCGAAGAGGGTGTCGCTCATCTCCGCCATGCAGGCCGTGTTCTCCTCGATCCATTTGACCGCCCATCGCTTAACCCCGGACCAACCTTTCATGGAAACTACCGATAAAGATCTGACTTCAACGGTTAAAAACATGAACGGCCTACAGGCGGGTCCTCCTTCTTTCTTCCTCCGCCTTCATATGGGCGAGCCGTAGAGGCTCCGGCATACCCCCTATGACCCGTAAACCCCGGACGATCTCCACGCTGGATTTGAGGGACATTCGATGACCAGTCGAGACGTAGACGGGGGCTTTTCCCAGATCCCTAATTTCGGCGCCTACCACGACCCCCTCGAAGACGATGGGAGCCCAATGGTCTCCCTCTGCCTTCACATCGCCTACCAACATTCTCCTAGCAACCCCTATAGTGGGCACGTCCAGTTCGAGGCCCACGAAGGTAGCCAAACCACATCCCCGGGGGTGGGCGACGCCGTGGCCGTTCACCAAGAGAACGTCGAAGCCGGATGCCTTTCTGGTCACAGATAGGATGGCGGGGGCCTCCCTGAAGGCAAGGTATCCCGGGATGTAGGGGAATGGGGCGCTCGTGATGGATGATATCGATTCTGTCACGTTTGCCTCCGAGTCTATGACGACGCAGACGGCGTAGGCCTCGTCACCCGAGTATGCGGCGTCGACCCCGGCGACACTGTGAATGTTCCCGGGAGGGTCTTCTAGGATAATCCGCTCTGCCATGGTCCTCTGGAGTTCCGCGAGCCTTCTTAGGAGCTCGTCCGAGTCGAAAGCGGTGAATATTCTTCCTTGAGACCCCGCCGTCTCGGTCACTTTCGATGCAAGGGCCCCGAGTTCTCTTCTTTTCAAAGCTTCTTTGACCGCCTGTTCTGCTACGGAGTCTCCGAGGGCAAGGGCCAGATGCCGGGGTGTGGTAATCCGGTTATCAGGTATCTGTTTGAGGAGTCGGCGGAGAGTAGCGTGGAAGTCGAAGCCAGGGTCCATCTATGGATATTTAGATCTCCTGCTTAATGTGCTTCCTGTAGAATGGGAAAAACGGGGGTGGGAGTAAACGGGTTTCAGCGGCGGTCTATCTTCCAACTCGTGCCTTCCGAGGTGTCCGAGAGGATCACCCCGGCCTTGGCGAGGTCGTCCCTGATCTTGTCTGAGAGATGGTAGTTTTTCTCCTTTCTCAACTGTTCCCTCACGGCGGAGATCGTTTCTATGAGGTCTTTGGTGAGATCGTCGGTTTTCGCCTCCTTTCTCTCGAAGAGGCCTAGGGCGCTCAGGAGCTTCCTGTAGACCGCCGAGGCTTTGAGGAGGACTCCCTTGTTTGCGTCCCCTGCGACGTACTCGTTTATGGCTCCGGACAGGGCGTGGAGGGCGTCGATGGCGCCGTGGGTGTCGAAGTCGTCGTCCATGGCGGCCTCGAACTGTCCCTGGTGCTCCTTTACGGCATTGAGCAGGGCTTTCTCAGGCGCCTTGAAATTGTAGTATCTGTCCTCCCGGCGCAGGGCGTCGTCGATGAGGTCGAGGGTGTTCTCCAGCCTTTCAGCCGAGTTCTGGG
>JAUVHT010000139.1 GCA_030593155.1 Candidatus Bathyarchaeota archaeon | reverse complement strand
GTTGAACGCCATAAGAGGCGAAGGCCTCGTTTCAGCTGAACGGAGAAGGGAGCTCGATAAGAGATGGGTGGTAGAACAAGAGAACAGGGATCTGATACTCGAAGAGATCGAGCGGATCATGGAGGAACACAGTAGACGCCTTATGGCAAATAAATAATGACTCTTCCCACCGTGCGCGCGTGTGAGGGATGAAATCATGGCTCCAGGCCCAAATCAGCCATGCGTCGTGAATAGACCACCAAGCAACCCAAAGACTTCACATTGAAAACGAATCGGCCGGAAAAACCTTATGACCAGCCACCGACGCGGGCAAAAGGCGTTTGAGAAAAAACTATGGTGGGGCCCGCCAAGCCAGCCAGAGGGCTTCGACGTCCTCTGAAGCCTCTATCTGGTGCAGGGCGTTCTTCGGGATGTAGACCACCGTCTGGGGCTCCAGTTCCAGCCTCTCATCCCCCACGACGATGACCCCCTCCCCCTTGAGAACGACGATGGCCTGAGGGTAGGGGTCCCTCTCACCGGCCTCGTTCAGGACCTCCCCCTTCTTGATCGCATACCAAGCACACCTGAGGTCGTCGTAGTAGACCAACGGTATCGGATGAGCACCATGAGCCTCCCCAGCCAGCTCTTTCCGCAGCCTTTTGACTTTGACCTTACCAGGTGTGAAGAAAATCGTCATCATGGCCTTAAGGACCTCCATAGCGGAGGAAGCCTTGTCAGCCTTCAGGAACTCCACGTTGATCGGCCTCACGTCGCTCATCCTCGACCTGCCGACCAGGGCTCCAAAGTCTGCATCACCCGCCATTATGTCATCGAACACCCGTCTCTCCATGGAGAGCCGGAGATCCGGATCCTCCGAACCCCCCAAGATCTCGATCCCCCGACCGACCACGAGAGTGGCCGCCTCGTCCGAGTCTACTAAGGATACTTCAATTTGGATCTCGTCGTCCTCGAGGCCCATCAGATCCAGATATAGGTCTGCCTCTTCCTTGAGCCTATACAAACCTTCCAGCAGTCCCATCATGGTCATTCACTTTGAGGTTAGAACACCGGTGAACATTTGATGCGATGAGCAGATTAAGATTATGGAAAGAATAAGACTTGTGTTCGGTTCAGAGTTTAAGTAGTCCCCCCCTCAAATCTTCCCATTCGCGCACAGTGGGTGACGAGCCTCAAGATCAACAACACCCTAAACCATCTAACAAAATCTATGTGTCGAGGCATTAAATATAAAATAGTAAAGAAAAATACGAAAAAATACGCCATCTAAACGAATCCACGACCCCTCTCACCAAAAGGAGACCTAAAAACACCCCTTAAAAAAGGGGGGAGGGGGGGTCATGCATCCGCCTGTGAAAACTAAGCCATTCGACAAAAGGAACCCGAAAACCGCCCCTCCCCGATCCGATTCATGTCAAAAGGGGTACAAATGCATACTAAAAACCGCTATCAAATGCCACCACATAAACCAGTCCGGAAAAGATCAACCAACTGGGGAGGGAGGACCCGCAACCTCCTCGGAGACAGGAGCCGGCGCCGCCTCAACGGCGGGAAGCCGAATCCCGTCCACGCCGAGAATCCCACCCGCGACGGCGACGATCCTGCTCCCCAAGGACTCGTCCCCACCCCGCCCCGCGAAGCAGACCAACGAGACGACCGTATTCTTCAGATAGAACCGGTTCACGTGCAGACCCTCAGACACGAAGTGCCCATCCAGCCTGACGAGCACATCCACCAGCACCGCCACCCCCGCCTCGAACCCCACGGAGACAGACCTCAAACCCAGGCTCCTCAGGACTCCGAGACACGAATTCACCGCGCACGCAGGATAATCCCGATGTTGTAGAGGCTCCCCGCCAACCCTTCCTTATCCCCAGCATCTGTGTAGTAATCATGAGTCTTCTCGAAGAAGTTCAGCGCTTCCCCGTATCTCTGAAGCTTGGAGTAGATCCTACCCAGAGTGTACTGAGGCTTCACCAGTGAGGCTTCATCAAGCCTCCTGTAGACCTGCTCTGCGCGGTGGAAGAATATCCTAGCCTCGTTGTGCTAGCCGATTTTTTCGAAGACTTCGCCCAGGTTGAAGAATGTCTCGGCTATGCCCCCCTTGTCTTCGAACTCCTGATAAATCAACGCGCGCGCGGAGCTTGTCTCTCATGCTCTTATAGATTCCCAGGGCCTCCGCTAGTTGTTATATCGCTTCCCCGTATTCTCCCAGTTCATCCAAGATTCTGGAAAGGCTTACTAGAGTGTTAGCAACGTCTTCCTTCCTAGATCCCTGTAGATCCCCAGGGCCTGCTCGTACTTCTCCCTAGATTTCTCTGGATTTCCCTCTTCGAGATAGGCTATTCGAGCCTGAGTGGATGCCAAGAGGGCTTTGGCCTCATCGATGCGATCCTTCTTCGAGAGAGCTCCCTTCTTGGACCTATCTCTAGAATTTGGATTAGCAGTACTCAACGTAGTACCTCCTTGGCATCTACCTGAAGTTCACCCCTGTTCCTTGTTTTACTATAGATAAGGGGGGAATTGAAGCTTTGAAAAGGAAGGTGGATCCGAAATATTGTACAGTAGATCATGAACTCGGGGTCCGCATCTGATATAACTTTGGAGATCGATCTCGACTGGGCTTCAGGCCACGTTGAACACGCCTTCAACCCCGGTGGCGGGCACGGTCATTATAAGCTGCTCCCACAGGGTCGAGAAGATCTCCGAATGGTACTCGATGATGTCTGTGAGGGAGAGGAGTCCGTAGAGCCTCGCGTTCTCCTTGTCGCCGCTGATCAGGGGGATCTTCTTGATCTTCCTCTGCAGCATGATCTTTATAGCTTCGTCCAGGGGCGCCTCTGGTCTCATCATGATGACAGGACGGGTGGCGATGTCGTTGACCCGCATGTTTCCGGGATCCAATCCCCTGGCGACGATCCGGGAGATCACGTCCCTGGTGGTTAGGATTCCGCAGACCCTGTTCCCGGACAATACGACGAGGCAACTCGTTGAGTATTGTTTCATCTTCTCCGTGGCGTCCTTCACTGATGCCTCTGATTCTATCGTGATGACTTTCCTGATTAGGACGTCCTCGATGCGGAGTTTCATGTGAGTCATTGAACCCTTGGATTCGGTTGACCCAAGC
>JAUVHT010000138.1 GCA_030593155.1 Candidatus Bathyarchaeota archaeon | reverse complement strand
CTTCATCTTGGAGCCCTTGTCCGCATCGACGAATCCCTTCATCTCGAGCCTGTTGATGATGCGGCTGTACCTGTTTCGGAGGGTGGAGCTCGCGGCCTTGTGGCCCGACCATCGGATGATGTCGCTTATGGAGTCGGCCTTGCCTTCGTGGTCGTGGAGGAGTTTGAGGAGGGTCTTCTCCACCGCCCACTCCTTCTCCTCGTGCTTGGTGTGGGGTTCGAGGCGGTAGCCCGGGAGGTTGATCTCGATGGGGTCCATGCTGGGCTGAGTTCGGGCGTTTTCGAACCATCCCTCGAATTTTTCGTCCCCGATCTTCCCGTTGACGTACCAAGCGGGCTGTTTCGATGGGACGGTGTAGACTCGGGCGTTTCTGAACATGAGGGCTATGGTCAGCGCGACGCCCTGCGTGAGGTTGGTGGTGGAGGTGATGTCGATGAGGACTTCCTCCCCGCCTCCCCTGGCCTGTTCCAGGATGCTGTAGATTGTGCGGAAGGCCTCCCTATGGTCCATGGGGTCGTAGCCCTCCATGATGGGATCCATGATCTCCAGCCTCTCCTTGAGGCTCTCCGCGTTCCGCTTCGACATGTTTGAGAATATGGCGGTCTCGTCCTCGGCCTGGGCGTTGCTGTAGAGGAGGTAGAGCCTGGTGATGCCCTGACGCCTGCTCCAGTACCGGATGCCGTCGAAGGGGCGACGAAAGTGGGTCCCTACCAGGCACATTATGATGGTCAACAGGGTCCTCCGAGGATGTTTTGAGGTCGACATTAACAATTGTCGGCGGGAATATTTAACGATATTGAAATTGACCATAATAATGGATATTATTACAAGTAATTGAGACATGTATGGCAAAACACGATATTGTCAAATCGTTTTTTTTCTTATACCTCGAAGTATTATAGAATAAATGATTAATCTTTTAAACGATGATTGTAGAAGTAGGTTCGTCTCATCTATAGTGTTTTCCATCGGAGGTAATCTTCGTACATGGGTTCAGCGGCGTCACGGGCTACGGTTTACACCCTTCCAGACTGTCCCAAATGCGATGAGTTGAAGAGTTGGCTGAGCGAGGAGGGCGTGGAGTTCGATGTCAGGGCTTTCGACACGGAGACCCAGCTGGAGTTCATCATGAGGAACGTGTTCGGGAATCCGCCCATCCTGGAGCGGGGGGAGAGGTTCGCCCCGTCCGAGGAGCTGTTTCCGAACGAGGCGCTGGACGAGGTGAAGGCGAAGGAGATTTTGGGAAGTGGCGAAGCGTAAGGGCGGCATCAAGGGGCAGACGGTCCTCAACCAGTACTACGAGTCCGCGAGGGTCTACCGGGGGATGCCGATGGTCCGGACAACCGATGGGTATCTGGTGCCTTGGAACAAGAATATGATCATCGATCAGCTCGTGAGGGAGACTCAGCTGGCGACGACGGTGTTCGGGTTGGATCCCATCAGCGGTGGTTATGCGGAGAAGATCTCGGACGAGGTGGAGCGTCGGGTGAGGCTGTCGAAGCCCAAGTTCGTCAGCGGTCCCATGTTGAGGGAGCTGACTAATAATGTCCTTCTGGAGTGGGCTGAGGAGAAGCCGGAGTTCGGTATTTACAGGAATCTCTTGACGAGGGTGGGGGCTCCGGTCTATGACGCTTATCAGATCGATACGGGGAATGGGTACGAGGCGAAGGAGAATGCGAATCTTCAGCCTAATCCTGAGACGGTGCATAAGAAGAAGGCGGATCGGCTGAGTAAGGAGGAGTATCTGCTCCTGATGCCTCCTGAGCTGGCGACGGCCCATCATCAGGGGGATATTCACATTCACACGTTGGAGTACTTCGGGAGTCGTCCGTTCTGTCAGGACTGGGACCTGAGGTATTTCCTGTATTATGGTTTGCTGCCGGATGGGAAGGGTTTCCAGAGTAGCGTGGCGGGGCCTGCGAAGCAGCCCGAGGTGGCGATCCTTCACAGCGTGAAGGTGCTGGCGGCGGGGCAGACTAATTTCAGCGGGGGCCAGGGCTTTATGTATTATACGTTGTTCCTGGCGCCGTATATGAGGGGTCTTCCGTATGAGAGGGTGAAGCAGCTTGCCCAGATGATGTTCTTCGAGCTGACCCAGACGTATGTGACTCGGGGGGGTCAGCTGGTCTTCAGTAATATCCAGCTGCCCATGGGGGTGCCGGATATCTGGAGGGACGTCCCGGTGGTGATGAAGGGGCGGGTTGGGCCGGACATCTACGGGAACTATGAGGATGAGGTTCAGACTTTTTTCAGGGCCGTGACGGAGGTGGCCCTCGAGGGGGACTACTGGGGTAAGCCGTTTAATTTCCCTAAGAACGAGAATTACGTGAGCCCTGAGTTCTTCAAGCCGGAGTATGACGATCTCTGGATGCTGGTGCACGAGTCCGTGGCGAAGTCCGGGGCTCCGTATTTCGATAATATGCTGCCTGCGTATCGGGGTTACGGTAAGGGGATCAGCTGCTACCAGTGCTGTGCGTATCAGTTCTCGTCGTCGCCCGAGTCGGATCCCTTGTTCACGGAGAAGCTGTACTTCGATGAGGGCCAGCACTTCAGCATGGGGGGGTGGCAGGTGGTGAGCCTGAACATGCCCCGGCTGGCTTACAGGGCGAAGGGGGATTACGACAGGTTGTTGGCGGCGGCTAAGGAGAATATGCGGCTGGCCGTGGAGGTGTTTAAGACCAAGCGGATGTGGATGGAGCGGTTGATGGAGAATAATATGGTTCCCTTCGCGACTCAGAGGCCTCGGGATCCGAGGACGGGGAGGCGGGCTCCTCCGGCGGTGGATTTCGGGGAGCTGGTGTTCGTAATCGGCGTGGTGGGGATGAATGAGATGGTCCAGTTCTTCACGGGGAGCCAGCTCCACGAGAGCGATGATGCGGTGAGGCTGGCGTTGCGGCTGCTCCTGGATATGGAGAAGTACCGTAAGGGGTTGGAGATGAAGTCGGGGATGAAGATCATGCTGGCCCGGACGCCTGCGGAGAGCACTGTGCAGACGTTGGCGATTAAGGATTTGGTGTCTCCCACGTATAATGGGTTCGCGAGGGGCGTGGTGAAGGGGGATCTGGAGCAGTCGCTGGCGTTGTTGAAGGGGAAGCGGGATCTGCCTGTGTATTATAGTAATGGGACTCATACGTATGTGGGGGCTCGGATTC
>JAUVHT010000167.1 GCA_030593155.1 Candidatus Bathyarchaeota archaeon | reverse complement strand
CTTCATGGTGCCGATCTCCCTGTACCTCTCGTAGACTGCGATGAGCATCGCGTTGGTGATGCCCACGACGGAGACGACGAGGGCCACGAACATGAGCCAGTACTGGTATGTCTCGACGCTCATCCGCGCTCCTCCGGCCAGGGCGTGGGCCCTGTAGAGGGTGTCGGTCATCAAGAGGGTGGTGAGGAAGGCGATCCCAAGGGCGATCGAGGCGATGTTTATGGTGGCCCGGTCTAGGCGGCGGATTATGTGCTCGTATCCGAGCTTTAGCGCGTCCTTGAGGGTGAAGTGGACCCTCCTCTCTTCTTCGTACCCTCTCATAATCTCACTTCTATCGATCCGAAGGGGATAAAGAACTTTCGTTTGCCCGGCATCCCAGCATACGCTGGGGGTTTAATGGTGAAAAAAAGGCTTCAACTTTCGACATGTTGAGGGTGCTGTCTTCAGGTCGGATTCAGTGGGGCTCGTCGTCGCCCCACGACTTGGCCCAGTCGTTGTCTTCCCAGTCCTCTTCCGACCCCTCCGAACTCCAGCCCAGGCAGTCGTAGCAGAGTTTGTCCTTTAAGTTGCCGCATTCCTTGCAGAACTTGGCGTTGCACCGGGAGCACTCGAAAACCTCCACGACCTCCATGCCGCAGATCTCGCAGATGGGCATTCCCGATCCACCCTGAATTGTAGGATGGAAAAGTAATCCTTTATAAAGCTATTGAGATGAGTTTCCGCCATCTCGTGGGCAGCTTCTCATGCCCAGCCTGTTTTTAAATCCAGAGTGCCTAAGCTTGGTTGTGGTATGAGGATGAACATAGACGTTCACAACCATTTCTATCCAAAGTCGTACTTGGACGAGCTCAGCAAGGGAGGGGGATATGCGAGGGTCGAGAAGGATGTCCACGGGAGGCTTCTCATCCATTACGAGGGTGATTACAACATCGTCGTGGGTCCTCACGTCGACATCGGGGACAGGTTGAATGCCATGGATCGTTGCGGGATCGAGATGCACGTTCTCACACTGACCACCCCCAGCGTGGAGAGAGAGGCCCCCGAGAAGGGCGTGAACCTCGCAAGGCTGGCCAACGACGGCTTCGGCGAGATCGTCGATGAGCACCCGGACCGGTTCCAAGCCTTCGCGGCCCTCCCACTGCAGGCCCCAAAGGCGGCCGCAGAGGAGCTTGAGAGGGCGGTGAGGGAGCTGGGGCTGAGAGGGGGGACGTTGATGACCAACGTCGACGGGAAACCCCTCGACCTCGACGAGTTCATGCCCGTCTACGAGAAGGCGGTGAAACTGGATGTCCCCCTGTTCCTCCATCCGACCTCCCCCATCAACTCAGAGGCGATGGGAGACTACCGCCTCGTCCCCATCATCGGCTTCGGGGTGGACACCTCCCTCGCGATCCTGAGGCTCGTTTTCTCCGGCGTTTTGAGGAAGTTTCCGAATCTCAAGCTGATCGCATCCCACCTGGGCGGGGTCTATCCGTATCTGCGGGGGCGGGTGGAGACCGGCTTCAATGCTTACCCAGAGTGCAAGGTGAACATCGAGGAGCCGCCGTCCGTCTACCTGAAGAGGATCTGGATGGACTCCATCATCTACGACGAGGACGTCCTGATGTCCACACTGGCCTTCGCGGGGGCGGATAAGATTGTGCTGGGCAGCGACCACCCCCACCAGATCGGGGACATGGCCAACGCGGTCGGTAGGATCGAGGGGCTTGACATCAGCGATGAGGACAAGGAGAAGATCCTCTGGAAGAATGCGGCCGAACTCCTCAAGCTGTGAAGACGGATAGAATCCGAAAAAAACGGAGATCCCCGTTACAGAGAAAGGATGTCCCTCGCAGCCTTGGCTAGTCCCAACCTTTCAAGGGTCTCGGCATAGGGTATGCCCGTCTCCCTGTCCCAGCCTCTTTCGTCGTAGTATTCGTCCAGCATCGGCTCCTGATCGAAGACTGTACCGGCGCTGGCGCCTTCGGGAAGTGTCTCCTCCCTGAACCTCCTGGGGAGGGTGTCGTCCCGCCTGCGGATGCCCTCCCTGACGTTGAAAGCCCGTTCAACGTTCACTATGCGCTCCCCGACACTGCGTACATCAGCCGGGGACATCTTCAACCCGGTGCAGGCTTCAATCACCTTGGATGCCCTATCGAAGGTGAGGATCTCCATGTTCTGCATGATGTTCTTGCACGGCTCCAATGCGTCGATGACCGCATTCCAGTCCTCGAAGTAAGAGACGAGCTTCCCCTTCCCCCTGTCTGCGAGCCGCAGTGTGGCCTCGGGGACCCCGAACATCCTCTCCCCTATGGCAGGGTCGTCGCTCATCTCCAGGAAAGGCTCGCTCCTGAGGTGGTCCCCGCCCCTGCTGGACACGGCGTAGCCCAGCCCGAAGCCCTTCAACCCCCGGGGGTCGGCCATGATGATGTCCAGGCCCTTCACCTGCATCGTAAGGTCTCTCCCCTTCCCAAGCTTCTCGGCGGCAGCTCGGGATCCGTCGGCGAGGATGTCCCCGAAGCCCTCCCTTTTCGCGATTTTCTCGATCAGGGCGAGTATCGCGTCGCCGTTCCCCCAGGACAGGTCGAGGCCGTCTGTCTCCTCCTTGGTCAGCAGCCCCCTCTCGTGGAGTTCCATGGCCCAGGAGATGCACTCTCCCGCCGTGAGGGCGTCCAAGCCGAGCCTGTTGCAGAGATCGTTGGCCTTCAGGGCCAGGCCGAGGTCGCTGTTTCCCACCCTGGAGGTGAAGGAGCCGAGGGCCTCGTACTCGGGCCCTTCGCCATAGAGCCCTTTGAACTCCCCCTCCTT
>JAUVHT010000117.1 GCA_030593155.1 Candidatus Bathyarchaeota archaeon | reverse complement strand
CTGTCCAGTGGTGGTACCTGAATCCTGATTTCAACCGGGGGAAGGGCCGCTAAACGACGGGAGTAACTCTGACTCTCTCAAGGTAGCCAAATGCCTTGTCGTGTAAGTTACGACGTGCATGAATGGATCCACGAGGACCCCGCTGTCCCCGCCTAGAACCCGGTGAACCCACAGGCTGGACGAACAGTCCAGCGACCCCCAGCGGGACAAGAAGACCCCGTGGAGCTTTACTGCAGTCTGTCGCTGGGACGTGGCCTTGCTTGCAGAGCGTAGGTGGGAGCCGATGAGCGCCCCTCTCCGGGGGGGCGGGAGGCGTCGATGTAACACCACCCATCCAAGGCTGCTTCTCTGACCGAGGCCACGTTGTCCGGGACAACGGCAGATGGGCAGTTTGGCTGGGGCGGCACCCCCTTGAAAAGTAATCGAGGGGGCCCAAAGGCTAGCTCAGGAGGGACAGAAACCCTCCGTAGAGGGTAAGGCCAAAAGCTAGCCTGACCGGATTTCCAACAATACGAGTTCCGGAGGTGAAAGCCAGGCCTAACGAGCTATCGTGTCCTTGTTAATGAGGGCTGGTAGTGTCAGAAAAGTTACCCCGGGGATAACAGGCTTGTCGCGGGCGAGAGTTCGCATCGACCTCGCGGTTCGGTACCTCGATGTCGGCTCTTCCTATCCTGGCCTTGCATAAGGGGCCAAGGGTGAGGCTGCTCGCCTATTAAAAGGGATCGTGAGCTGGGTTTAGACCGTCGTGAGACAGGTCGGATTTTATCTGTTGGGGGTGTTGGTCGTCTGATGGGAAAGGATCTTTAGTACGAGAGGAACGAGATGCTGAGGCCTCTGGTGTACCGGTCGTCCGACAGGGCGCCGCCGGGCAGCTAAGCCTTCGCGGATAAGGGCTGAAAGCATCTAAGCCCGAAGCCGCTCCTGAAAATAGACGGCCGTCCCGTTTCTGCAGGCTTTGTCCTGTGGGGCGGGTGGAGGGCGCCCGTAGAAGACGGGTTTGATGGAGCTGGGGTGTACGCGCCAAGGCTTTGGCCGAGGCGTTCAGCCCGCGGCCCCCAAACGCCCGAGTTGTCGGCTTATGGTTTCCTGGTCTTAGGGGAGACATCGGAGTGTCTGTGTGCGGCTGCATTCTATTTTGCTAGCGGATGCCAGGGTTATGACTGGTTACCGGTCATAAGGGGTTGGGGGGTGTGGTTTGTGGTGTGGGTTTTGGGCATGCATTAGTGCTCCTTTTGACATGATTCGATCGTGATCGGGGTTGTTTTGGGGTTCCTTTCGGTGTATGGCGTTGTTTTCAGGTTCAGATGCATGACCCCCCCCTCCCCCCTAAGGGGTGTGAGGTTGCTTGTTTGTCGAATTGGGGTCTTCGGTTTTCTGGCGCTTGGCTCTGGTTCTCCTGTGTTCGGTGTGGCTTGTTTTTCCCGTTTTGGGAGAGGTTTTCCTTTTTGGCTTCTATGTTAGTGCGTTGCTGATCCAGTCTGTGGCCTGTTTCGGGGTTGCGTTCCCGTATAGGTCGAGCGCTTCTTCCATGTCTGGGAGTTGTGTCAGGCTCTCCAGGGCGAATTGGAGGGAGTGGGTTTCGACGATGTGGGATAGCAGCTCGGTGTCGAGGTTTTCGGGTATCATGGGGCTGGGGGGTCGGGGGTCTAGCAGGGCTATGAGGTCTGCGCCGTCTTTGATCCATTTGTCTCTTAGCCAGTTTCTCTTCTGTGTGCTGAGGATGGGGCCTTTCGTGTCGAGGTCGTGGCGTCTGTCCCTGAGGGCTTTGAGTTTGTAGAGGAGGAGTAGAGGTTTCTTTGGGATGTAGGCCTCCCTCCTCGCGTCTAGTTTGAGGTGGGAGAGGTGGGTGGGGTCGGCGCAGAGGGCGTACGGGAGCTTCTTCTCGGGGTCCTCGTGGAAGCCTGCGGTGTCCTGCTCGTATGTGCATGCGTCGATCTGGACGTGGCCGACGATCTTTCCTCTCTCGATGACGGGTTTCCTGAAGCTGGTCTGGAGGCCCAGGGGGTCGGTGGTCACGGCCTGGTAGCCCTGGCTGCGTTCGAAGCCTTCGAGGGTGTTGTTGAAGAGGCCGCCCATGCTGGGGCCTACGAGGTCGATGTCTGTGGAGCCTAGGTAGGGGTTGTAGAGGAAGACGGCCCAGCCTCCTATGATGATGGGGATGGGTCCGTGGAGGTAGAACCAGTCGAGGAGGCTGAGGAGCTCCCGGTAGGAGTGGTCAGCCAGTATCTTTCTCTGTTCCGTGTTGGGTGGCCTCCAGGAGTTTCATGGCGGCGTCTCTTCCGTAGCCGCTTGAGAAGAGGTCTATGGCGATCTGGATCCTGTTGCAGGCTCGGAGTCCGTGGATCTCCTGGGCGTCGGCCAGTATCTCGGGTCTGTCTGGGGTGAGGAGGGTGACGGGTATGGCGCCTTCTCCGTGTTCTATCTTCTTTTCGATCTCTGGGTCTGAGACGTAGGCGTGGACCTGGGGGTATGATATGTGGTATTCGTAGTGGCGTCTCAGGCCGCTGAAGGCTGTGAGGGCGTAGTCGACGTGGTTGTTGTCGCAGGCGTTGGCTATGATCTCCTCGGTCTCGGGGATTGTGGTTGTGGGGAGGCGGAATGTGGCGGTCTCCAGCCGTTTCAGGGGGCGTTCGAAGCCGATCTTTTCCAGTAGGCGGGCGGGGTCTCTCAGGGTGAGGCTGCGGGTCTTCTTGGAGATCATGTTCAGGTCGTTTAGGTAGTTTATTATTTTGTTCACGTGTCCGAGGGAGACTCCGGTCTTTTTGGAGAGTTCCAGTTGGCTGGTTTCGGGGTGCTGGAGGAGGTGTTGGATGACTTTGTATGATTTCTTGGATGTGAGTTTCATGGTTGTTCGCCGTTTGTCTTCGTTTGTTCAGGGTTGTCCGCGGGATAAAAACTTTCGCTATTTAGCGAAAGTTTCGTTATTATGCGAAACTTTTTCTTCTGGAGGATGCCTTGGGGGGCGTTTTTCATCTTTGTTTTTGGTTCTGTTTGGTTCTGTTCAGCTACTGTTCTGCTTGAGGGGGTTGTCCTTTGGCTTGGGGGTTGTGACCAGTTACCGGTCATAAGGGGTTTGTGTCCGTGTGGCTTGGGGTGTGGGTTTTGGGCATGCATTAGTGCTCCTTTTGACATGATTCGATCGTGATCGGGGGCGTTTGGGGGTTCCTTTCGGTGTATGGCGTTGTTTTCGGGGTCTGATGTATGACCCCCCCCTCCCCCCTGTTTGGGGGTTGTGAGCGTCTGGGTTTGATGCGTGTCTTTCTTGGAATGGCCTGAGATTTTACCCGGAGTCGGATGGCTCGCGCCCGCGTGAGGGAGTGCTCGCGCGTTGGCTGTCAATTTTATTCGAATTTTTTTTCAAGGTTTTTCTTTAGTTCGTCGATTATTTTAGATAAGGGGGGTATTGGTTCTGGTGTCAATCTTGTGAGCGTGTCCAGGTGGGGTTCCAGTGTTTCGTTGAGGTTTTCTGGGAAAAATGTGTTGACATCTTGATATTTGATGTCTTTAGCCTCGCATTTTTTGATGAACAGCTCTTTTACGCTGTCGTCGACGGCGTTTATTTTCAGCAGTCTCCATGAGTCGTAGTAATCTCTGATTCTCGTTCTTTCTATCATTGACCTCAGCTTCTCTGCGAGTATGTTGTGTAGGGTGTATGAAAGAACGCTAAACTCAGGATAATCGTACGTCTGTGGAAC
>JAUVHT010000094.1 GCA_030593155.1 Candidatus Bathyarchaeota archaeon | reverse complement strand
TGTATCACCCGGCGGCAGTCCTGTACAACAGGTCTCTAGAAGAGGAGCTGAAGAGGGACTTTGCCTCGTTGAAGAGGGTCCTTGAGGAATGATTAGGTAAGGGGAAGCCTGAGCGCAGTTGAACTGTGTGTTTCTCAGGGGTTGAGGGCTCTGAGCCTCTTCACGATGTTGGGGTGTGTGGAGAAGAGTTCGCCCAAGCTGTCGAGGGTTGTGAGCCTCCGGTTCAGGATGTTTCGCACGAGCTCGTCGTCCCCGCCTCCGTAAAAGGAACTTAACTCGGCGACGTCCCGGGCCGCGCGGTCGGGGTCTGAGATGAACAGGGCCTTGAAGCCGCTGTGGGCCGTGGCCCCCCTGGATTTGGCTTGAACCCTGGCGGTGGATGTGGAGATCTTTGCGAGGCCTTCGGAGAGCTTTCTGGCGCCGTCCCCTACTATGCTTGCGGCGTGCTGGTCGGCGTAGTACTCTCTGAGGCGGCTGAAGCCCAGGTTGAAGATGAGGAGAAAGAAGTAGATGAGCATCGAGACGCCGCCGATGAGGGCGAGGCCTCCGGAGTTTCTGCGGTCTCTGCCTCCGTAGTAGCGGGAGAAGAGCATCGATCTGGCTAGGATGTAGAAGAGGCTAGGGAGGAAGCTGATGAACATCATGACCTGGACGTCCCGGTGCTTGATGTGGCCGAGCTCGTGGCCGATGACCGCCTCCACCTCCTCCGTGTCGAGGCTGGTGAGGAGGCCCTGGGTGACGGCGACGTGGCTCCCTGTGAGGGGGGAGCCGTAGGCGAAGGCGTTGGGGATGGGGAGCTTGGAGATCATGAGCTTGGGGGTCCTGATGCCGGATCTTGCGGAGAGCTCGTCGACCATGCTGTGGAGCTCGGGGTTCTCGTCGGGTTCGAGGCGGCGGACGCCGTACAGTCTGTTGACTAGGTAGGGGGCGAGGAGCCATTGGGCGATGTTGAACACGGCTACCATGGCGATCAGGCTGTACAGGTTGAGGGTGCCGGTCATGGTCAGGATGGTTCCGAGGCCGAGGGTGCTCACGGCTATGATCAGGGCGACCGTTCCCAGCATGGAGAATCTGAGCTTTATGAGGTTCAAGGGAATTCCTCTCTATTTCATCCGAGTCCTTGAATATAAACCAGTGTGAGGGGGGTCATTCCATGCCCGCTTGAGGGCGTTTTTTGAGCTCCTGGATTTTCCGTCTTTCCTTCCAGATTTTCTCGATGCAGGCTTCCCTGACGAAGGCGCCCTTGCTCGGCCAGTATCCCCGTTCCCTCATTAGTTCGTCGATGTCGTCTGCTATGGCGGTGGGGATCGATATGGTGACGTACTTCCTTTTTTTGTTTGGTCGATCATCCATCCTGGTTGTTTTCTCCAGTACTGCCGGGATGGGGTTCGGGATTTATGGCTGGTGATGAGGTTTTGGTGTTACTTGTGGTGACACGTGGTTTTCTCAGTTACGTGGGCTTGATTAAGATAATTGGCCTTTATGCGGATTTTCTTGTCGAACAGTTTGGTTTTACACCCTGATACCTTCGTTGTCACATCCTTTCTGGAGGGACTATTCCGATGGTGGTCAGAGCGTTCCTTAGGGTTATCCTCGTGGCGTCGACGAGTTTGAGGCGGGCTCCTGCGAGGCCGGTGGTCTCGGCTTTGATGACTGGGTGGGCTGCGTAGAAGCTGTTGAACTTGTCGGCGAGGTCGTTGGCGTAGGCAGTTATGTCGCCGGGCTGGAGCTCGTCGGCGGCGTTCTCGAAGGTCTCGGGGAACTGGGCCAGGGCCATGATCGTCGCTTTCTCTCTTCGCTGGGTGAGGGTGTCGTAGCGGGGTTCCGGGTGTTCCTCGGCCCGTTTGAGGATGTTGCAGGCTCGGGCGTGGCTGTACTGGATGTAGGGGGCGCTGTTGGTCTCGAAGTTGAGAGCCTTCTCCCAGTCGAAGGTCACTGTCTTCATGGGGTCGATGCTGAGGAGGGTATACTTGATGGCTCCGTGGCCCACCATCCTAGCGATCTCTGCTTTTTCCTCCTTCGAGAGGTGGGGGGATCGGACATCAACGGCTTCGTATGCGAGCTTCTCTGCCCTGTCCACCACGTCCCGCAGCGTCACGTATCTCCCGAGGCGGCCGCTCATCTTCACCCCGGGTAGGTAGACGAGCTCGTAGGCGTAATGCATTTGGTTGTCTCCCATCCAGAGCTTGTCCATGGCGGCGAGGGCCAGCCTCAGCTGGAGTTGGGCGAGCCTCTGCTCGGAGCCGATGACGTTTATGACCCTGTCGACGAGGCCGAACTTCCAGATGCTGTAGGCCATGTCCCTCAGGGTGTAGAGGGTGGTGCCGTCGCTCCTGACCAGGACGAGGCGGGGGACCTCGTGGTCGGGGTTCAACCCCCACCGCTCCTTGAGGTCCAAGTCGACGGCTATCTTATCGCAGTCGAATACCAGGGCCCCTTCGTCCTCGAAGACGTGGGGGGTGGTCTTGAGCTCCGCGAGGACCTCCTCGGCAGCCTCTCTCCAGACCAGATCGCTCTCGAAGTCGAAGGAGTCAAACCCTATGCCTATCTCTCCGAGGCTGGTCTCGAAGCCTTCGAGGCAGTAGCCGACGACCTTCCTGATGTCCTCCACGGCTTCGGGTTCGTTATTCTCGTAGGCGCTGTTCAGGCTGGCGATCTCTGCGTTGGGGTCTTCTATGTGGGGCAGCTTCTCGGCAATTGCGTCGTAGACGTTCGGGTATCTGCTGCGGAGTTCCTCGGCGGCCTTCTGGTACTCGTCGATCTCCTCCTGGAGATCGGCGATCTCGTAGACCTGGCCTTTCCCCTCTGCTTCTCTGAGCTCTCTCCCGAGCCTGGTGAGCTCGTTCACGACGTTGACGCTGGCGTAGATGGTGCCCACCCAGAGCTCGGCTCTTCCCTCCGGCTCTGGTCTCCCGAGGAGCTGCCAGCCGTATGTGGTCATGGCGACCTGGCGGCCCATGTCGTTGACCAGGAAGTGGATCACGACCTCGTGACCCCGGCGCCTGAGGAGCTTGGCGAGGCAGTCTCCGAGGATGCTGTTCCGGGCGTTGCCTATGTGGAGGGGGGCGTTGGGGTTGGCGCTGGTGTGTTCCACCATCACCCTCTCGGGATTTAGAGTCTTGAGGAATCCGTATTCGGTGTCTTCTCCGATAGCGGTCTCGAGGACGAGCTTCGAGAAGTTGGAGGTGTCCGCCTTGAAGTTGACGTAGCCCGCAACGGCCTCCGAGGCCTCGACGAGGCTGGATCCGGAGGGGTCGATGTGGTCCGCTATTTTCTGGGCGATGTCTGCTGGTTTCTGCAATAGGGTCCTCGCCAGCTGGAAGCAGACGGGTGATGAGAGCTCCCCCATCTCGGGGTTGGGAGGGGGGGAGTACTTGGATCTGGGGAGTGGGACGCCCGGGTAGGCTTCCTGTGCGGCCTGTTCCAGGAGTTTCTGGCACTCCTCTCTCAGCTGGGCGAGGGGGTTGGACATATCCATCACTTCGTGTTGGGGGTTGTACAGTATGGCGAGCGGGGATGAGATTAAAGAGAGTTACGCTTACTTGGATGTTCGTTTCTCGCGTGGTTTCTTGAAAGTTACTTTGCGTGGGATTCAGGCAGGTGTCCACTCAGAAGACACGCTATGCTGCATGCAGGCGTCGCAGAGCAGTTCGGGGTCAGGGACGAAGGGATGCTTGTCGAACCCACACTTGATGCACTTGTGGTTCATGACGCCGCCCATGTAGTATGGCTGGTCTTCGACCTGGCACTGGAAGCATATCCAGGATTTCTCGATAGCGGCTCCGCACTTGGGGCATTTGAGCGTGTATTGGGGGCTTGCGTCCGGTGAACTCTGGGCTGGGCTGTCCTCCTCTTCCGAACCGACTTTCCCCTGTTCGTCGGGCAGGGCACGGTCTCCGTTCAGCATGAGGTAGATGGTCATGAACTTCTCCAAGTACGGCCCTACCTTGCCTGCCGGAAGGTTTCCGGGCTGCCCCACGTAGAGGGTGTAGCCTTCACCGTCCCTCATCACGATCTCAAGGGTGATCCAGCCTTGGTCCCAGAAGAAGCCTGGGCCAACGATCTCGATGGGCAGCTCCCTGTTCTGGAACTCGGCCTTCTCTATGTCCGACCTGCTCAGGGTTACCTCTTGTTTCTTGCTCATGAACTTCTTGTATCTCAGGCGGACGAGATCCTCTGTGATCTCGATCTCACCTTTCCCGTATCTCGTCTCTCCGGCTTTGC
>JAUVHT010000044.1 GCA_030593155.1 Candidatus Bathyarchaeota archaeon | reverse complement strand
CCGACTGTAGGTCTTCTTGTCGCCTCGAATTCACCCTTCTTGAAGCGTTCCACAGCCTCACCCACGGTGCCGGAGACCCCCGTCAACACCTGCATTTGTGATGCTGAGAGGGCGTGGAAGGCGTTGGGGCCGACTTGCCCGGTCAGCACGGTTTTCACCCCGGTGGATACGACCAGCTGAGTCGCCTGTATGCCCGCTCCGTGGGCCGCCCCCAACGCAGAGTTGGGGATTGCCTCATACGCCATCGAATCCGTGTCCACGATCAGGAAGTAAGGGCACCTCCCGAAGCGGGGGTCCACCTGACTCGTTAGATCAGTTCCTGTAGACGAAACTACAACCTTCATAATTCTTACCTCTCCGTTTTTTCCTCAATCTTCTCGACTATTGCTTCAAACGCCTTGGCGGCGGGTGAGTCGGGCTCAGATACGATGAAGGGGGCGCCGGCGTCCATGGCCGTTGATATCCGTGGGTCTAGAGGGATGGTCCCCAGCAAAGAGATATCCATGTCGTTGGCCACCTTTTCTCCTCCACCTACGCTGAAGACATCGATGAACTCGCCACAGTGGGGGCAAACCATGCTGCTCATGTTTTCCACGATGCCGAGGATTGGGACGCCCATCTTCCTAGCAAAGGTGACTGCCTTCTTTACTACGCCTTGGGAGACTTCGCTGGGGATGGTTACGATAATGACTCCATCCATCTCGGGCAGCAGCTGGAGCACGCTCAGCGACTCATCCCCTGTCCCTGGAGGCAGGTCGATGAGCAGATAGTCCAGATCGCCCCAGGCGAACTCAGATAGGAACTGTCGGATGGCGCCCATCTTCAGCGGCCCCCTCCAGATGACAGGTGAATCATCCGAAGGGAGGAGGAAGTCCATTGAAACCACCTTGATGTTCAAAGGGCCTATGGCCGGGAACACGCCAGGAGGCCCAGAAACGAGGCGGGTGCCCTTCATACCCAGCATCTTGGGGACACATGGGCCGTGGATGTCGGCGTCGAGCACTCCCACCCTCCCGTTCCTGCCTCTCATCGCCAGGGCCATTGCGAGGTTGACTGTGACGAGGCTCTTCCCCACGCCGCCTTTCCCGCTGATGATGGCTATCTTGTGTTTAATCTTACCCATTCTGATCTTCAAGAGTTCCGATTCCGGATGGCCCCGTCCTATAGGTTCGTCAGTCTTCTGCCCGTTTTCGATTAGTTCGCCCGAATCGTTCACCCCGCCACTTTTTAGTCTAGGTTAAATCCCATTAAGGAGTGCAGACAACAATAAAACCATTTCGTTAAAATCCAATCGCGGAAGTCTAGAAATTGAGGAGCCATCGAACGGAGAGAAAAGACACAATCTTAAAAGATATCACAATGAAGCGCATAGTTCATATCATTCTCAGTTCCTGACAATAATGCAAAGGGAGACGACCCGGTGAGCCCAACATCCGCCCTCGATAACATCCGTAAGAAACTCAAAACCAGTGGCGGAGAGAACGCTAACGCAGCTGTCGCTATTCTGTTCAGGAAAGTAGATGGCGAACTGGAGCTTCTCCTTGTGAAGAGGGCCGAGGTTCTTGGGGACCCATGGTCGGGCGATATCGCCTTCCCGGGAGGTAAACGAGCCCCCCAGGATCGGGACATCATGCACACGGTGGTTAGGGAGGTCAGGGAGGAGACCAACATCGACCTCGAAGCCAACACATTCCTCGGGAAGATGAATACTGTTGTCTCCACTGTGAGGCCCGAATACAGCATCCTCCCCCTGATCTTTCTCCAGAAAATGGAGCCGAATATAAGGATCAACGAGGAGCTTACATCGTTTCTCTGGATTCCCTTCAATAAACTTGAAAGATCGAGGGGGCGGACCATGATTAAAAATTTTGAAGTCTCCGTCTTCCATGTGAACGAAGAGGTGGTCTGGGGCCTCACCTACCGGATAATCGAGAAACTCTTGAAACTCGCCATGGAGAACTAACCCAAGAACTCGTTGAGGGCTTTTGCCACATCGCCGGGCTGCTCACCTATAGCCACCCCGGCCTCCCGCAATGCCTCCATTTTGCCTTGGGCTGTCCCCGCACTCCCCTGTATGATGGCCCCCGCATGTCCCATCCTCTTCCCTGGGACTGCCGCCCTTCCGGCGATGTATGCAGCGACGGGTTTGGTGAACCCCCCCTGGGAGATGAAAACCGACGCAGTCTCTTCGGCGTCTCCTCCTATCTCACCTATCAGAGCCACGGCTTGGGTCTCCTCATCATTCTCGAACCACCTGAGGACATCGATATAATCTAGGCCCACGAGGGGATCTCCTCCTAAGCCGACGCACATCGACTGGCCGAGACCGATTCGGGTGATGTGGGCGGCTATCTCGTAGAACAGGGTACCGCTCCTAGAGACCACACCCACGGAGCCCCTCCTGAAGACTTGGGAGGGCATTATCCCCATCTTCGAGGCTCCTGGCTTGATGAGACCCGGGGTATTGGGGCCCACAATGGTCGTTCCTCTTAGCCTCGCCCTGGACAAGATCTCCATGGTATCCCTCACCGGTATGTTCTCCGTTATGATGACTACTGGATCCAGCCCCGCCTCAATTGCCTCCAAAGCGGGGTCAAGGGCGACCCGGGCCGGGATGAACATTATCGAGGCGTCGGCCGGACATTCCTGCTGGGCCTCGGTGACGGTGTCGAAGACTGGAACACCTTCCACAGTCTCCCCGCCCCTACCTGGAGTGACTCCGGTCACTATCTTCGTCCCGAAATCTAGCATGAGCACCGTGTGGAAGCGGCCTTGTGAGCCTGTGATCCCCTGCACCAGGACCCGGGTCTCCTCGTCGATGAGCCTCGTCTTCAGCTCCCTCCTGCGAGGGCAACCGCTCTCTCAGCGGCCTCCTCCATCGTGTCCAATGTTTCGATCCCCGCCTCCTTCAGCATCCTCTTCCCCTCCTCCTCGTTGGTCCCCATCATCCTCACCACTATGGGTTTCTCCGACCCCAGTCGCCTACGGGTCTCAATGATGCCTAGGGCGGTATCGTCGCACTTGGTTATGCCACCTAATATGTTTACAAAGACGGTTTTCACCCTTGGGTCCTTTATGACGAAAGTGACCGCAGTCTCGATCCTCTCCGGGGAGGCCCCGCCGCCTAAGTCGAGGAAGTTGGCCGGCTTCCCTCCTAGGAGAGTCACCGAGTCGAGGGTCGCCATCGTGAGCCCTGCGCCGTTGCCGATGACCCCGATGTCGCCATCAAGCTCCACGTAGGTCAGGCCAAGGGTTCTAGCCTCCTGTTCTCTTGCCGAGAACTCGGAGAGTTCCCCCTCTCGCTGGATCTCTGCGATGTTGGGATGCCTGAAGAGGGCGTTATTGTCAATGTTCAAGCGGGCGTCAGCCGCTATGAATCCCTCCTCAGTCAGGGCTAGGGGATTTATCTCGGTGAGCTCGGCATCCATCTCGAAGGCCACTCTGTAGAGCTTTCTGATGAATCCAGCCAGATCATTCATCTCCCGGCCTGAGTAGCCGAGCCGCTTGGCCACGGAGCGACAGTGGTAGTCTCTAATGCCTAGGAGGGGGTCAATCATTTGCTTCACGATCTTCTCAGGGGTCTCTTCTGCAACCTCCTCGATGTCGACACCCCCCTCCGAGGAGGCCAAGACCACGTAGCATCTGTTCTTCCTGTCGACGGTGACGCCTAGATATAACTCGTCCTTGATGTCGAGCTTCTCTTCGACCAGGACTTTCTGGATCTCGATGTCTTTGATCCTGCTGCCCAGTAACCCCCCAGCAATCTTTTCAGCTTCCTCAGGGCTTTCTGCGAACTTGATGCCCCCCGCCTTACCCCTGCCTCCCACGGGGAGCTGGGCTTTTATGACTACAGGGCCGAGCCTCTCGGCGATCTCCCTGGCACCCTTAGGTGATTCCGCCACTTCGCTCCTAGGGGTCGGGATATCGTATCTTCTGAATATCTCCTTAGCCTGATATTCGAGGAGTTTCAACCACCGTCAGCCTCCTGTGTTTCGACTCGTGGATAACGTATGCCCTCTTATAAAAATACCAAAATAGAGAAGATAAGAAGGTGTTGGAGATCATTTCAGAAGCCTTTTTTGGACCTCAAGCAGCCTGTCTATATCTTCCTCGGTGTTGAAGAAGTGGGTCGAGACCCTTATTCCGCCGATGCCTCCAGAGTACCTCAAGGCGACGATGATGTTCTCATCCTGGAACTTCCTGTGGCTCTCCTTGTTCAGCTCGTGGTTCCCGGTGTTATATGTGACGAGCCCGCCCCTTTCCTTTGGCTCCAGGGGGGTATTCACCTTCACCCCCAACTCTCTGAGGCCGTCAATCAGATATCCGCTTAGCTTGAGGACCCTTTCTTCCCTCTGTTTACCTCCCAGCATGTTGAAGTATTCTAGGGCCGCGTGGAACCCCCAGACCGCGCTCTCCGCGACGCAGCCCCTGTAGAACTTGTCGGCCGTCGTCAGGAGGGGCTTGTCATAAGAGGCGATGTTATCCGATGAAGGGTGAGACCACGGCGGCTGATCCCTGAAGGCCTCCTCCACCTGGTTGTAGAACCTGTATGTTGACTCGAATCGGTCGATGAGGTCCTTCCGGATGTAGAAGATACCGTTCATGGGGGGACAGCACAGCCACTTCGCGCTCCCCACCAAGAGGAAGTCCACGCCGTCTTTGTGGACGTCGACATCGATGGGCCCGACGGCTTGGTACGCGTCGTCGACTACCAAGGCCCCGTGTTCGTGGGCAATTCCCGAGATGGCCTCAATGTCATGCCTCAGGCCGCTCGTCCACTCGATGCGACTCATGGAGACAACGCGGGTGTCGTCATCGATTGCCTTCTCGAAGTCATCGAGACTTATTATCCCATCCATATTCTGTATCCTACGGATCTCCACACCCTTCTCACGGAAAGGTAGCCAGACGAAGACGTTGGAAGGGTAACCGAGGTCGGTGACCACTACATTCTCCCCCTTCTTGAGATCTAGCAAGCTGGCCACCATGTTGAACCCCTGGGTCACCCTGGCGCACCAAGTGACCTCAT
The DNA here is from genome assembly GCA_030593155.1 of Candidatus Bathyarchaeota archaeon. The sequence continues at coordinate 1,697 of JAUVHT010000044.1, read as the reverse complement.
CTTCATCGGCGTTGATGAGCCTAGCGGCTTCTCCCTTGGCGTCAGGAGCCAGGGGATCCGGGTCCTCGTTAATCCTGAATGACCAAAAATCTTGGATGACGTCCCAGACCCGCTTCAAGGCGGGGCCGTGGGCGGCGCTGTTCATGTACGTCTTGTACTTGAGGACAGGGAACTCCTCCCTGACCTTAGCGATGTTTTTGTCTATGTCCATCTCGGTCTCCTTCTGGTTGGATATATGCTACTTGTTATTATAGATAAGGCGTCCAAGGTTCCGGGGGGGTGGTGTGACGGGTCGATTCGTTGTGCAGAGGCACGATGCCAGCCGCCTGCACTGGGATTTCAGGCTCGAGATGGACGGAGTGCTCAAGAGTTGGGCGGTGCCGAAAGAACCACCTACCAGGCCGGGTTTAAGGAGACTTGCAGTCGCTGTGGAGGACCATGACCTAGGCTACATCGATTTCGAGGGCGTCATCCCCGAGGGAGAGTATGGCGCAGGTACCGTGGAGATCTGGGATCGTGGTACCTTCGTACTGGAGAGCCGGAAGCCTGACAAGCTTGTCTTCGAGCTCCGCGGAAAGAAGATGAGAGGACGCTACACCCTGGTTCACTTCACGGACAAGGCCGAGAATTGGCTGTTATTCAAGACGAGGGGCTGATCATCGGCTGCTTTTTTGGGAACCCTTATATACGTATGAGATATTTTTCATATGAAAATACGTTCATATGTTGTGGTAGAGTTGAAGAAAGGGTTAAGCGAGACCTGTTATCGGTTCTTCTCCATCCTCGGCAACCCGACGAGGCTGGCCGTGCTTGAGGCTCTGACGGAGAGACCTATGAACGTTTCCCAGCTGGCGGAATCTTTAGGCCAAGAGCAGAGTATGATCTCCCACAACCTACGCCCCCTAGTCCGGTGCAGGTTCGTGGAGGTGGAGAGGAGGGGGAAGGAGCGTTTCTACCGTGTCAACCACGATACCATGGGCTCTCTTTTCAAGATCGTGGAAATGCATGCTGAGAACTACTGTCCCACGGGCGGGCGATGCCAGGAGAGGGATGGATGAAGCTCAGTGATGAGTTTGTCTTTGTACCACATGAGGCGTGACTTATGGAAGAGAGGACGATTATAGAGATAGACGAGGAGCTGTGCAACGGCTGCGGGCTGTGCATTCCTGGCTGCGCCGAGGGCGCTTTGAAGATCGTCGACGGTAAGGCCAGATTGGTTAGTGATGTCTACTGTGACGGGCTGGGGGCATGTCTGGGCCACTGTCCCCAGGGCGCGTTGAGGATCGTCGAGAGGGAGGCCCCGCCTTTCGATGAGGAGGCGGTCCACGAATACCTTGCAGAGGTTGAAGGGGGGGCTCGTGGGTGTCCGTCGGCCGCGGCTCTGAGCCTGGAGGCTTCCGGGGATCAGCGTGATGTGAATGGATCGGCCTTGATGCACTGGCCTGTCCAGTTCAATCTTGTGCCTCCGAGGGGCCCCCGTTACGATGACGCGGACTTGCTGGTTGTGGCGGATTGTGTCCCCGTGGCCCACCCTGATTTTCATGGATCGCTGCTCTCTGGGAGGGTTGTGGTGGTCGGGTGTCCGAAGTTTGACGATGTGCGGGGCTATGGCCGGAAGCTGGCGGCCATCTTGAGGGATAACGACGTGAGGAGCGTCACGGTCGCCATCATGGAGGTCCCCTGCTGCTCTTCCCTCT
>JAUVHT010000014.1 GCA_030593155.1 Candidatus Bathyarchaeota archaeon | reverse complement strand
GCCTTCGGCTTCGACCTCCACTGGCTCGCACACGCCGCCGGGGCCCTTGACCTCGCCGCAGTAGTGAAGAAACACCATCCAGACACGCCCATCCTCCTCGGGGGGCTCTCTGCCAGCTTCTACCACGAGGAGATCATCGAGCACTTCCCCCAGATCGACTACATCCTCCGGGGGGACACCACTGAGCCCCCCCTGCTGGACCTCATGAACCACGTCTCCGATGGTAAGGAGCCCGAGGGGGTGGAGAACCTCACGTGGCGGAGTCGGGAGGGAAGGAAGCGTGTCAACCCCCTCAGCTTCGTGCCAGATGACATTGACGACATGTGGATCGACTACGGCGAGGTGGTGAAGCTGGTGGTGAGGCACAGCGACTTGGAGAGCAGCCTCCCATACGAGAACTTCATGGAGTACCCCTTCACCGCCGTCCTCACATGCAAGGGGTGCAACTACGACTGCATCACCTGCGGAGGGAGCCGCCATGCCTTCAGCAGTCACTTCGGAAGGGACAGGGCTGTGATGAAGTCCCCAGACAGGCTGGTGGAGGAGATCTCAATTATAAGCGAGTACTTCAAGGCGCCCATCTTCCTCATAGGCGACCTCCGCCAGTCAGGAATGAGGCACGCCGAGGAGGTGCTCAAGAAGATAAGGGAGGAGAGGCTGGACAACACCGTCACCTACGAGCTCTTCGACGCCGTCCCCAGGGACTACATGAAGAAGATCGCTCGTAGCACTGAGAACTGGACCCTGGAGATCAGCCCCGAGTCCCACGACGACCGCGTCCGCAGGGTCATGGGGAAGCCCTACACCGCCGACCAGATGGAGAAGACCATCCAGCTGGGCGTCGAGCACGGCTGCCAGAAGTTCGACGTCTACTTCATGGTGGGCCTGAGCCAGCAGACCGGCAGATCGGCCCTCGACAGCGTCGAGTACAGCAGGCGCCTGTACAATAAGTTCGGGAAGGAAGCCGGGATATACACCTTCATCGCGCCCATGGCCCCCTTCCTGGATCCCGGCAGCGCGATCTTCGACGACCCAAGGAGGTACGGATACACCCAGCTGTACAGGACCCTGCGGGAGCACAAGCAGGCACTCTACCAGCCGAGCTGGAAGCTCTACCTCAGCTATCAAACGGACTGGATGACGAGGGACGAGATCGTCGAGACCACATACGAGGCCATGATCAGGATGAACAGCCTCAAGGCCGAGAAGGGGGTCACCGATCCAAGAGATGCGTCCAAGGTCGCCGCCGGATTGAACCTGGCCCGGGATGTCATGAGGAAGATAGACGCGATTATGGCATCCACATCAGAAGAGGCTGAGAGGAACCGACAGTACCGGCGGCTCCGCTGGGAGATAGAGGAGACGAAGAAGTCGACGGGCCTGGCAAAGAAGGAGCTCAGGATGCCGGGGACGGCCGGGATCAGGTTGAAGGGGGCTCTGAAGTACCTCGTCAGGCTGTTTAGTAAGTCCAGGTAGCCTAGGAGAAGAGCAGCCTCTCCACCTTCTTGAGGGCTTCCACGCCCTTTACCTCGAAGGCCTGGAGGGGCAGCTGCACCACGGGCATGGAGGGGCTGTATGTTCTCTCCAATACGTCTATGTATTTGAGCTGCATCTCCCTCCGGCTCCTGTTGAAGCCGGAGTTCGCGGCCTCGGGCGTCAGCACGTGGTTGATGATTATGCCCCTCACCCTGATGCCGAAACTCTTCAGGTCCTCGGCCACCCTCTGGGTCTGGTTCACCCCTAGGGCCTCGGGTATGGTGACGAGGAGGGCCTTGGTCCCCTCGTCCTTCATCATGTCCAGCACGTTCTTGGCCAGCTGTTCCCACTCGGCTATGATCTTCAGCGGGTCTCTCTTGGATCTTCCCTGGGTTAAGGCGTCCAGGGCGCTCTTGACCCGGACGTACATCTTCGCGGCCTCCCCGAGGTGAACGTAGAACGTCTCTTGTATCTTGAGGAGGTTGAGGGTTCCCCCCGCGGGCGCCGTGTCCCAGACGATGATGTCGTAGTCGCCGTCTTTGTAGAGGTCATAGACGTAGCTGAGGGCGAACTCCTCATCTATCCCGGGCGCGCCCGCCACGTACTCGATGATGCCCTCGTCCACGGGAAGGAAGGACGAGATCACCTCGTAGACGACGGCGCCGAACTTATCCTTCCAGAGCTCGACGACCCTATCGTAGTCAAGCTCGACGGCGTCGAGGCCAGGCACGGCCTCTACCGGGGTGATGTCCCCCCGGACATCAATCTCCAGCATGTCGGATAGGGAGGGCGCCGGATCCGTGGACAAGAGAAGTGTGCGGAGCCCCCGCTGGGCGAAGTGGACTGCTGCCGTCGAGGCGCATGTGGTCTTGCCGACGCCCCCCTTGCCGCAGAACATGACGATCTTCGGCGTCTCCTCGTCGAGGAACGCTAGGCCTTCAACGCTCATGGACTCACCTATTTTCCATTGACGTTCTAGATAAAGGTTCAGAACGGGGGAAGTCGGAGCCTTTCGACGCATTTATGAGTTGATACATGACTTTAGGGAAGAAGCGATCCGTCGTGACTGTCTGGCGGGAGGTCGAGGACGCCCTCGAGTCTATCATCGATGACTACGAGAGGGTGAACCATGTCATCTCCTTCTTCCAGGACGACAAGGCCAGGATCAGAGGATTGAAGAAAATAGGCCCCCAGGAGGGTGTAGGCTTGGAACTGGGATCCGGACCGGGGAACTTCACCGAGATGCTCCGCCGATTCGTCGGGGACCCCCTCCTATGCTTGGATTATTCAGACAGGATGCTGTCTGTAGCCAAGACCCGGAACGGAAGCGAGAACGTGGGTTTCGTGAGGGGAATCTTCGAGGCACTGCCGTTCAGGGGGGATACCGTATCGTTTGTCGGTGCTGCATACGCTCTTCGGGACTCAACAGACAAGGAAAAGGCCCTTGAGGAGATCGGGATGATCCTGAGAAAAGATGGCAGGCTACTGGTCATAGACATCGGTAAACCCAACAACAGGATCGTTAGGGGGGTCTTCTCACTCTACATGCGATATGTTGTGCCTTTGCTGGGCGGACTCGTGACAAGGTACGGGTACAGGAACCCATGGAGCATCCTCTACAAGACGTATGAGCTTCTGCCCGTTAACGGAGAGCTGGAGAGTCTGATGGGGCGTGTGCTGGGTCATGCCGAAGTGAAGGAGCGTGCCTTCGGCGGCCTGATCATAGCGACTGCGGTGAAATCATGAGGCTTACACGCCGGGCAGTAGGCTTCCGCGGAGCCTGATGGCCTCGTCCATGCCGTCGACACCCTCCAGAATCACTACACCGCTCTTAAGAACGCTCCCCTTCACGGGCCCTTTGCTGAAGCTGGTTCCCAGCTTCGCCTCGACGCTGGGCTGGTAACCTGCGGCCCTCAGACGGCTATTCAAACCTTCCAGGTCGATGTCGAGGTCGTCGTCCGGGGTGAACACGAAGACCCTGCGGCCCTCCCTCCCGCATATCTCCTGGACCGGGTCGTGCTTTATGGTCGAGGGCTCGGAGCGGGGCCTACTTCCGCAGACTGGACAGGTCTCCACCTTCGCGAGGACGATCTTCTCGAAGGACAGGTCCTCTAGGTCGCAGAAGATGAGTTTGTTCGCAAGATTAGGAGGTCTACCAAGCAGGACTCTCACCGCCTCGGAGACTTGGATGCTAGCAATGATGCTGATCACGGATGGGTGTACGCCGGCCACGGCGCATGTGGGGAGGGCGTCGTCGTCCATGTTGCCTTGGAAGCATTCGAGGCAGGCCGTATCGCCGGGGATGAAGGTGGAGGCGTTGCCGATGTGGGTGATGACCGCTCCATATATATACGGAATCCCCAGATTGACGCAGGCCCTGTTGAGGGAGTACCTGGACGACATGCTATCGAGGCAGTCCACGACCAGATCCACGCCCTCGATGAGCCTCTCGGCGTTCCCCGGTGTCAGGCCCATGGGGACGGGCTCGACCTCGACGAAGGGATTCAACAGCTCCAGTCTCTCGGCGGCAGCCTCGACTTTGGGGTGGCCGATCCTGTCCATGCCGTATATGTGCTGCCTTTGGAGGTTCGACACCTCCACCACGTCCCTGTCAACGATCCTGAGGTACCCTACACCTATAGAGGCCAGCTGTATCGTCACGGGGCTGCCCAGGCCGCCGACGCCGACGACGCAGACTCGGGCCTCTTTCAGCCTCTTCTGGCCCGTCGCGCCGATTTCGTCTAGGACTATCTGTCGGGAATAGTACTCAAGCTCCTCTTCCGAGAGTCCCTGAACGTTGAAGGGTGACATTGTGCCCATCGATCTTGTGTGCACTGAACTCAATAAGTTATGCGTGTCATGGCCTCGTTTTTCGCCTGGGAAGGGGGACAAACGGGCATGTCTACTTGTCTCAAAGGAATGTGGATAACAGGAGGCCGACGCTGGTCAACAGTGCCATGGACAGGATCCACTGGATGTTTGCGCCCAGAGCGGGGATCAGCTTCTCGATGTCGCTGTGATTCGCGATGGCTCCCCTGGCGGCCTTCAGCGCCGTGGGCAGGGTCAAGAAGGTCACAAGCGTCGTCCACGGCAGCAGCCTGAATGCGACACAGATCAGAACCCAGGCGTAGGTCGAAGCCACGAGGCCAGCGTAGACCTTGGACGCCCTCTCCAGGCCGAGTACCATTACTATGTTCCTCCGCCCGGTCTCCCTGTCGGGCTCCAGATCCGGGAACTCGTTTATCAACAGGAGCGCCGCCCCGAGGATGCCGGGTATCACCGCTGGGACGAAGGCCGAGATGCTGTATCTTCCGGTCATTATGAAGTACGCTCCGACGGCCATCAGGAACCCGAAGTTTATCCCCGTGAACAGCTCGCCCACGTACCAGTGGGAGAGGAAGGGCGTGTAGAAGTAGATGGTGAACGCCGCAAACAGGATGAGGGGGAGGAGCATCCACCCCATGGCGTAGGCGAAGTATACACCGATGGCGCCGCCCAGGATGAGGCATGCGAGGGCGAAGTGGTACACGCTCCTGGGGTTTAGATCTCCAGCGGGGAGGATTCCGCTACCCCCGCTGAAGGGCGTCCTCGTGGTCTTCAGGTCCAAGCCGCTCTCATAGTCAAAATAGTCGTTTATCACGTTGATGCTTATGTGAGCGAGCAATACGCCGACGAGGCCCAGAATAGAATGAAACACGTTGAAGCTCCCTTCGATGTACGCCGCTGCCAATCCCACAGAATAGTTGAGGGGCGTCAGTAGGAGGAAGCTGGGCCTAGTCTCCTTGAACCAGATTTTCAGATCCATTTCGGGTGATCCTTGACTGGTGGAGGAGGTCGTATTTATATTTCTTCCCGATTTTCCCGGCTGAACTGAAAAGCCTCAAAGTTAAAATATATAATACGAGGCATACTTTAGGATTCGAAAGTACAGGAGTGGGCGTTTGTTTAATTTCAATGAAGCCCTGGGCGATAAACTAGGATTCATCAACAAGGCGCTGGAGGAGCTTGACCTCTCATACGTCCACTCCATTCTCCGAGTCCCAGCGAAATATGCGATAACAGGCGGCGGTAAGCGCCTCAGGCCGATAATATGCACATTCTGCGCCGAAGTCGCGGGGGGGGATTATAGGGACACCAAGGAAGCGTTCCTTGCCCTCGAGCTGATCCACAACGGGACTCTGGTCCACGACGACATCATCGACGAGGACCTCTTCAGGAGGGGCCGCCCCTCGACTCAGGTCAAGTTCGGCGGAAAACGGGCCGTCCTCACCGGGGACGCCCTGCTCAGCCTGGGCCTCAAATACGCCGCCATGACGGGGAGGCCGAGCGTGGTCCGCTGGCTGTCGGAGACGGCCCTCAAGATGGTCCAGGGGGTGGCCCTCCAGACCTTCAATCGGAGGAAGCTGGTCAAAGAGGAGGCCTATCTCAACATCAACTACCTGAAGAGCGGAAGCCTCTTCGAGGCGGCGGCGGCCCTGGGCGGGCTGATGGGATCCCAGAATCCGGAGGACTCGGCGAAGCTGGCGGAGTTCGGAAAAAACTTCGGGAACGCGTATCAGATCAGGGACGACGTATGCGGGGTCTTCGCCGAGAACAAGGACGACGATCTTTCGAGAAACGACCTCCTGAACGGTGATGTCTCCCTCCCCTTCATATACGCCCTCGACTCGGACATCTCAGAGAGAGACCGGATCACCATCACGTCCGCCTACTTCGGCCAGAGCGACAAGGTGGACATCGAGGAGGTCCAGCGCATCTACGGGGATACGGGGGCGCTGGAGAGATGCATGGCGAAGATGAACGAGTTCGCCGAGCGGGGACGGATGTTCCTCGCAGACTTTGAGAGGTCGGAGGCGAAGGAGTTCCTCAACTACATCATGGACCAGTACTACAGCAAATTCAGCCCGGGGATGAAAGTCGGCGTGATAATCTAGGTGCACAGTCTTCATCCTTTAAAAATGGGTGGTTTTTAATACGTTGAACCGTGGAGGCCTGAACCTTGTATGATGTCGTCGTTGTTGGGGCGGGTCCAGCGGGCTCTATGACGGCTAAAACCGCGGCGGAGAGGGGGCTCGAGGTGCTCCTCCTCGAGAGGGAGCTGGAGGTTGGCGTCCCAGACAAGTGCGGGGAGTTCTTGCCGAGCCTTCAGGAGATGAGACGACTGGCCCCCGACGTATCAGACTTGGAGGGCCTCTTCGACCCCCCAAATTTCTGCATAGTAAACCGCACCAAGTATGTCAAGTTCGTCTTCCCGAACGAGGTGGAGATCGCCGTTCCCTTCCAGGGTCTGGTCATCGAGAGGAAGCTGTTCGACAAGCATCTGGTCAACGAGGCAGCCCGGGCGGGAGCCGAGGTCGCCCCCCTCACCAGGGTCGTCGACCTCCTCGAGGGGGGGAGGGGGGTGAAGGCCAAGAACACGGATGGAGCGATCGACATTCCGGCGAAGACGGTCGCAGGCGCAGACGGCGCCTTCTCCCTGATAGCCAGGAGGGCGGGCCTACCCGTGTCGAGGGACCCCTTGGACTACGGCATAGGCTACCAGTACGAGATGGTGAACGTCGAACACGACCCCTACTGCGTCGACATGTACTTGGGGGAGGACATCGCCCCAGGTGCCTACGCTTGGATAATCCCAAAGGGGGACGACATCGCCAATGTGGGCACCGGGGTCCGACCGCCCTACATGAAGGAGGGGATGGGCATCCGGGACTACCAACGAAACTTCGTCGAGAAGCACCCCGTATCCTCCGTGAAGCTGACCGGGGCCGTGCCGACGGCGATCAAAGCCGGGTGCATCCCCGTCGGGGGGCCGATGGCGAGGACCTGCGCTGGGAATGTCATCGCCGTGGGCGATGCTGGGGGGCACACGATCCCCACCGTCGGCGGGGGGGTTCCTCCTGCCCTCATCTGCGGCCGGATAGCGGGAAACGCGATGGCAGACCATGTCTTAGAAGGGAAGCCTTTGACAGGTTTCGACTCGGCGTGGAGGGGGCAGTTGGGGAGGACCCTGGAGAACTCCCTTCGGATGAGGAGGATGAGCGACATCGTGTTCAAGAGCGAGAGGATGATCGACCTGATCACCAGGCGGGGCTGGCTCACGGAGGAGATGGTGACGAAGTTCATCTTCTGCCAGATGGACGCGAAGATGAGGCTCATCGAGAAGACCCTGGGGAGGATGAGCTAGATCCAGCGGCTTCGGGCCCTCCCTCTATTTTAATGGGTGAATTATGGTAGTAATTGTGAGGTGGCCTCGTGTCGACTGAACGTATCAAGCTCCACAGGGTAGACCTTGAGCAGGGAGTCTCCATAGAACGGGATGATGTCGTCGCCTCGGACGAGGCGGTCTGCATCTTCGTCAACGGCGAGTACTACAGGACCCTGATAGCCACTCCCGCCATGATCGAGGAGCTCGTGGTCGGCCATCTGGTGGGAGAGGGGATCATCGACTCGCTGGACGACCTGAAAGAAGTCGAGGTGAATCCCCTCAAAGTCCGCGTGGAGCTCCGCGTAGACGTGGATCTAAACGTCCTGAACATGGGCAAGGTGGACCTAATCACCACAGCCTGCGGCTCACTCTCGACCCCCATCCGCGGCGAGCGGCTCAGCTCGTTGATGGTCGCCTCGAAGATCAATGTGGAGGCGGAGAAGATCTGGGGCATGGTCAGGGAGCTGAACCTCCGGAGCGAGGTATTCCGGGAGACCGGGGGGACCCACTCGGCCATGCTCTGCTCCCTCGACGGCGGGGTCCTCTCCTTCGCGGAGGATGTGGGGAGGCACAACGCCGTGGACAAGGTGATCGGCGCAGGGCTCCTAATGGGAGTTGAAATGGGGGGGTGCGTTCTGGTCTCCTCGGGGAGGCAGTCGAGCGAGATAGTCCTCAAGGTCGCCCACAGCGGGATCCCCGTGATAGCATCCGTGGCAGGGCCCTTGAAGTCTGGAATCGGTATCGCGGACGCCACGGGTATAACGCTGGTGTGCTTCGTGCGGGGGCGGCGCATGAATGTCTATACCCACAATGAGCGAATCTTGACCGCATGACAGAAGAGTTAGTTAAATCGAGTTCACTTCAAGAATTTTTCGAAAAACGTCAAGAAGATGTTGAAGAACGGTGTAAAAGGACCCATCGAGCTAAGAATACGCTTGAGATCTTGGATATCGTCCTTCTCAAGCGTCCGCAAGGTTAGCACAAAGAAAAGGTATGAAACGATATAAGATACACCCCCCAGAATCAGAGTTATCCAATCGTTCAGATTGATGACAGTTAAAAGATAATAGATCACCATGAAAGGTATGGCTGAAGACAAGTAGATCTTTACCGAAGCTTTCCAGTTGACGGTGAACCCGAAGTTTCTCCATATCTGCCAGATATAGTAGAAGAATCCCACTTTCGGGGCTATTATTGAGGTCAAGATTAATCCAGGGATACCGAATCTGGGGATCAAATAGAAACCTAGGGGTAGTACTGTGCAGAGGTTGAGAAGATTTCCGGTGAATATGATCTTTGTCTTTCCTTGCCCGTTGAGGAGGCTACCATTGCAGTGTGATCCAATTCCGATGAACAGAAAGTTAATGCAGTAAAGTTGAAGGTAGTAGGCGGTCTGGGGGTAGCTGTTGCCGTACACGATTTGAACTATCGGCCCCGCTAGGAGGATTAGAACGGACGTTATTGGCACGATTATCAGCGCTGCGTATTTCACGGAATTCTGGTATATCATCCCTAGTTTGTCGTTCTCCTGAGGGTCTAATTTTGAAAACAGGGGGAACAGCACTGTCGATATCGGCATTATGAAGAATGTGATCAGCACCGAGAAGTTGACTGCAGCCTGATAGTTCCCGATGCTAAAAGCGTCTATGTGTAGAGCCATCAGAATATTATAGACTTGGGTTATCGCCCCTGCAATCAGTATGGAGAGAAAGAGGGGAAACCCATAGGACAAGAGGATACGGGATGCCTCAACATGGCTGATGGTAGATTCTTGGTCTGTGCTTCTTCTTAAGAAGGCTGTGATGACGATGATAGAACCGGTGGCTCCCGCGATCAGCAGGGATGTCGTGTTTCCAATGACCGCTCCGAGGGCTCCCATGCCGATGAAGACCAAAGAGGGGGCGAGGACGCTCTTGAGGATCGATTGAACTATCACCATCAGGCTGACGAACTCCATCCTCTCAAATCCAATGAATATGGATTTGGATGTGTTTACGAGGGCTTGGGCGAGGAGGTTAATCGAGGCTACTTGGATGAGCAGCCGTATTTCGGGCTGGTAGAACACATTATTGGCCAGATAGCCTGATGAAATGTTCACAATGAGGAGTAAAATTACACTTGCCGTGGTATTGATCAGTAACCCTGTTGTGAGGAGATTTCTTAGGTCTCCTATCTTGTTCTCGGCTCGGTATTGTGCGATGTACTTCGTAAGGCCACTATTCACACCGGGGTTGGTGAACATCGAGGCCAGGGAGATGGGGATCATCGCTATCGTGATCTGCCCGTAGGAGGTGGAGCCGAGGAATCTTGCGACTATGATGATGGCTATGGCGGTGATGAGGGTGGAGCTCACCTGGCCGATGAGGAGGATCAGGCTACCCCTTGCCGATTGCTGTAGATGGTCGGTGAGGTTGTCTGTCAGCGGTGTTTCCTCCTTTTTTAAGGATCCATTGTGGAAATTTCTCTGTCTCTTATTGTAGGGGGGGTTAATTATCGTTTGTCTCAGGGGGGTTCGATTAGGGCTTCGATGCAACCCCGGATATAATTCAAATGGTCGTTTTTTGATGCGTTTTAATGTCGTTCGAATTATATTGAACTGCCCTTTTTTGTATTTTTCTTGTCAGATCCACCATATTCATACGATCAATTTTGCGTTGTTCGTTGGTTGGATTATTGTTGAATTCGATTTTTTTAAATGAAGAGTTAAATATCATGCCAGTAAAAGTTAGTAAATTGACAGATATTTTGCAAAATAGCGCCTATAAACAATAAATCGCTAATCGAGTCTCTCTATATTAGTTACAGACTGGTGAAGGGTGGAATATGCAAACAGGTCTACAGGCAGAGGTCTTGCTCTGCCCCAACTGCAAGGAGGAGGTACCGAAGACTCTTTACTGCCTCAACTGTGGTTATCCGCTTTACAAGATCGAACTGGATCAGCCCAAGGAGGATGTGGAGGTCGTCGTCGATGAGGAGGCTCCTGAGCCCGTTGAAGATGTACCCGTCGTTGAGCTTGAGACGATCGAAGATGTCGTGATCATGGTGGAAGAATTAGCGGAGCTGACTGTTGAAGTTGTGGAGGCCGAGCCGGAGATCGAGGTCGAGGCTGTTGAGGACGTTGTACCCGTCGAGATCACGGAGTTCGTTGCGGAAGCTGATCCTGAGGTCGAACCGGTTCCGGACATGGTCGAGGAAGAAGCTGAGCCGATAGTCGATGTTACTGAGCCTGTGGCGGAGGAGGTGCCGGAGATCTCGGTGGATGAGTCCGTTGAGAGCGTCGAGGCCAGCGTGTTTGATGTAGTCGAGGGCCCGGAGATCGAGGACGTCGAGAGGGTGGAGTCC
>JAUVHT010000140.1 GCA_030593155.1 Candidatus Bathyarchaeota archaeon | reverse complement strand
CGCCCTGGGTGTGGACGTCGGCCTATGTTACAAGGAGATCGAGAACCTGGTGAACCTCTCCATAAGGAGCAGGAGGGGCCTCCCATTCCACCTCGGCGAGATCACGAGGCGAGTCGCAACGAAGCACGGGGGCTTCGGAGGTGGACACAAGAGGGCGAGCGGCGCCAGCATTCCCCAAAGAAACCTCAAGAACTTCATCAGAGACTTCGAGGAGGAGCTGCGAAAATAGGGCTTTAAGAAACCCGACACGGTCAAGTTGGCTCTTCTACGGTCGTCGTTCCCCAGCTCTTAATCCATCCCTAAAACCTTCAATAACGGTTAAGCCGTTTTTAGCTTCGATGGGTTCATGGTTTTCTGTCCTAGTTGCGGCGTCGAGAACGAGGAAGACGCCACATACTGTGCCCGGTGCGGCGAGCCTCTAAGGGAGGACGTGCCCCGGGTGGTCCACCCCCGGAGACGGGATGAGAAGGACGAGAAGCACGAAAAACATGAGAAAGACGAGTTCGAGAAGACGGACACCGCCGCGCGTAACTGGGTCACCCTCTTCGGCCTCCTCATAGTCATCCCAGGCGTCATCTCCCTCTTGGACGCCTAGTATCACGTCTGGTGGGCCAGCTGGGACCGGCTGTGGCCCCTCCTCGTCATCGCGTTCGGCTTATTCATAATTTGGAACGGGTTAAGGTCAGGGAGAGGTCTCCCCGGCCCTAGGGGCGAGATCTCCTTAACTATTGGAGATGGCTATGTCAACTCGAAGATGAAGTGGCAACAGCCGTCTCCGGCCATAATGGTCTCGGGCCTCTCGAATCTGATCTTCGGATTGAAACCCTCCACCACGGCGTAGTCCCCCATGCAAATCATCTTCATCCCGATGTCGGCGGCGGCGAATTCCTTGAAAGTCTCCGCGTGGGCGCACTTTGTTACTATGACCTCAAGTACTCTGGCATTCTTCCGTACGACCTCGTAATCGTGGACCCTGTCCGTGAAGAGCCTGAACAGGTACTCGGGGTCGCTCCTCCCAGTGACCTCGGCGATCTCTCTCCATCTCTCCCTGTTTCTCTCGTTCTTCCATTCGATCAAGGCCTCCAGCGCCCCCTCGCCATACTCCCTCTGGAGGAATCGGGCCGTCATGATGTGGAGCATGTCTCGATGGAAAATCTCGTTGGACACTCTCATCCCTCACTATGATAATGCTGTAATTTATTTGAAGACGATGTTGTGGCTTTAAACCATACATTCATGGCTGAAGTTCTGGGTCTGCTAGATCATCATAATCGACTCGTAGTGCTCGCTCGTGGTTGGAAATCATGCTACATCGAAGGATATTTCCAGTAGTTTTTTCGTCGCTCGAAACCTTGTTTTGTTGATTCTCAGGGATCCGATCTCACCCGTCGTTTTGGTGTGTTCTTTGTCGCAGGCGTTGACGTTCCAGCCGGGAAGGTGGAAAATGCTGAGCCTCGTTATCGAGGCGGGCAGGGGAAAGAGATCGTAGATGGCATCCCCCCAGCGCTTCTCGGCCTCGGCTCTATCCATCTCGAAGATCTCGATGGGAGCATCCTCCTCGATCTTTGCGTTTGCTTCAGCTTCTATTCTGGCGATCTCCTCGTCAGTGGGTTTATTATCGGACTGGACGGTTAGCCTGCCGTGGTTGCCGTCCACGCTCACGCCGGCGGTCCACTTGACATCGAGCACTTTGGCCACCGCGCCTTTGAGGACGTGGAGGGCGGTGTGGGTCCTGACTTCGATGGGCATCGGAGCATCCCCTGTCTCCTACCTGATCCTCTGGAGCTCCGAGACATCCCGGTACTCGGAGACGTTTCTGGCTCCGTCCTTCCGGCCGACGATGAAGGAGTCCTCCGTGTGGACGCGGGCGTGCCCGAGGGTGAGGCTGGGCTCCACCTGGAAGAACATCCCCGGCTCCAGCACCCAGTCGGCGTGGGAGGGACCCAGGAACGGGTACTCGTGACACCCTATGCCCAGGGCGTGGCCTATGAAGGCCCTGTTGTACTCGTGTCCTTTTGACTCGTAGTACTCCTTTACGGTGTCGTGGACGTCCATCACCTTGGCGTCGGGCTGCATTGCTTCGGCGGTCGCCCGCTCCGCGCCCACGGCGATCTCGTATGCCTTCACCTGGGTCTCGTCCGGCTCTCCCACGACGGCCATCCTTGATATGTCCGAGTAGTAGCCCTGGAAGTAGGCCCCGAAGTCGACGTGGAGGAGGTCTCCCTCCTTTATCCTGTATTCCCCGGGGATGTGGTGGGTCTCCCAGATGTTCTGTCCGGCGCCGAATGTCATGAATGCGACTTGGTCCGCGCCGTATTCTATGATGAGGTCCATCATGTCCCTGGCGATCTCCCGCTCCGTGTCCCCTGGTTCCGCCATCTCGAAGGCCACGGTTATAGCCTTGGCAGTCGCCATGTTCGCCTCGCTTAGTAATTTTAGCTCCTCCTTCGATTTCACCGACCTGAGTTTGTCGAATACAGGTTGGCAGTCGACGAACTCCGCCTCCGGGAGTAGCTTCCTGAGGTGGTCGAGGCAGAGGCCCGGGATATCCAGCAGCTCCAGCCCGATCCTCCCCTTTTCGACCCCCTTCTCTTTGAGGATCTCGGCGACGAAGCCGATGGGCTTGAGGGGTTCCCACTCGCCCCCTTGGTAGACTCTGAGGTCCTTGATCCATGTGGACTGCCGGGCGGTGACCTCCTCGTTCGCGTGGACGCCGAAGGTGGGCTCCCCGTCCAGGGGGAAGAATGCGGCGGCCAGCCTCTTGAGCTGGGATATGGTCATGATCTCGCTGTCCGTGGAGTAGTAGATGTTGTCGTGGGAGGTGGCGACGGCGCAGTCTAGTCCCATCTCGTCGATGAGCTTTCGGGCTTTGTTTAGATTGAAACCTGTCTTCATCTCACACTAGTAGAGTTGGATCCGGTTTATACCGATTTCCCAGACGATACCGGACGAGCTCAGATAATATTGTTGATGAGAAAAGAATCAGGGATGAGGCGATTTGCTTCTTTCTACTCTTCTCGATAGCTCAGGGGGGCGTACTCGCTTAGCTCCCTGCCTGCATAGTCCCACTGGGAGACCTTTTTCCACTCGGCGTTGGCGATCTTC
>JAUVHT010000036.1 GCA_030593155.1 Candidatus Bathyarchaeota archaeon | reverse complement strand
AGGATTAAAGGGATCCATCCACCCTCAGAGTGCTCGTGGACGTAGGCCCCTCGATGCTTGGTTTCGTGTTCATGGTCGTGATCGTGGTTCAAGCTGGGACCGCCCCGTTGCATCACCGGAACGGCCCACTCATATCTTATTAAGGTAATGCTATAAATCAAGGCGTTTTTAATAACATTTAATAAATCTATTCCTTAATTTTATTAAGATCGATGTGACCGTCATCAGCATATCACTTACCCCAGAACTATTGACGAAACTAGACAAATACGTCGAGAAGTCGGGCTACTCGAGCCGTTCAGAGGCCATAAGGATCGCGGTCCGCGAGGCCCTCTCCCAATTCACCCTCCAGAGGCTGGAGAGAGGGCAGGTAGTCGCCACTGTCACGGTGATTTCCGATAGGGAAAGGCGCGAACAAAACTCCAGCCTCATGGACCTCAGGCACGAGTTCGACGAGAGCATCTTCGGGAACATGCACCTCCACGTGGGAAAGGGCTACTGCGTCGAGATCTTCATCATAAGGGAGGAGACGGAGAGGGTTCTCAACTTCGTCTCAAGAGTCAGAGCCATAAGAGGCATTAGAGAGGTCAAGTACGCGATGACCCCAGTAGAGGAGTAAATAATTCTCAACGACCCACATTTTGGGAGTTCTATCCATAGAACTTCACGTTGAGTGATCGTAAGAATTAGTGGAAGCCAGGGTTTTTTCGAAGGGGGTTAATCAATCTCTATCCCTGGCTTCCATTCTTTATTATGAGCTACATTTATTTCGTTTTAACGTAACATGACTTGTCCTCGAACGGTGACATGCCAAATTTAGAAATGGGGGAGTGGCCTGTTTCTATTCATCAGATATCCAAGAATCAATCCCGTTGGATGGATTCGCCGTAGGTGATCAGGGTGATGGTAGTCTTCACGCTGTCCAACCGTCTGATGTTGTTGAATACGATCTCCTTGACTTTTTCCATCGTATCAGCCTCGACCTCTACTATGACGTCGTATATTCCATAAAGTGAGTAAGCATTGTTGATTCCTGAAACATGGCTTAACTCCTCGACGACAGCTGCTTCCTGCCCTAGCTCGGTGTTAATAAGGACATATGCCTTCATCATCCACACCCTTATTGATTCCTGTTAAGATAAAATGCCAGAGAGTATATCTATCTTTTTGTGTGGCACCCAAGTCTTAAACAGTTTTTCTAGGTAACATTCAGATTTCTTCACTCTTTTCATCCAGAGTCTTGATGTTTTGAGTGGCATCTTCTGAGATTTATTAGGTCATCATAGAATCACATAGAAATGACAGACCATATCACGTCACACCATGAAAGGCGTTGAAAATTTAATATCCAAATCTACCCTTCTATGATTATTTTTGTTTAATTAAAATAAATCGTATAAACCACATACTTTCATATCTAATTTGGAGGCGGTGTTCACTCAATAAATATTTAATTAAGAAATAACATCGAAGAAAGACAGTTAATCAAAATCTGAATTGTCAAGTGACCTTTGCCCCGTTGGGTATCTCACGATCCGTTGTGAGGAGCGCGAGTTTATCCCCATACTCGGCTGCCAGTAACATGCCATATGACCACTGCCCGAAAATTTTCGCGGGCTTGAGATTGGTCATCACCGCGATGACTTTACCCTTGAGCTCCTCAGATGAATAGTAGTCGACGAGGCCCGTGACGATCTGGCGAGTCTCATCCCCCATGTCGACTTGCAGCTTGTACAGCTTATCGGAGCCGGGAACCTGCTCGACCTCAGCAACCGTCCCGATTCGGATGTCGAGCTTCTTGAAATCCTTGAAAGACACCTCACTCAATTCAGACACCTTGCACCTTCAATCTCCATAATAGTTTTTAAATCTTCAACCACCTAGGAAGCGCGCCGCGATAAGTGCGTACATCTTGGACATGGGGGGGAGCCAGTCCAACAGCACGTGTTCGTTCTTCTGGTGGGCGCCCCCCCTCTGTGGCCCCAGATGGAGGCAGGGTATGTCACCCTCTCCAGCGAAGATGTTAGCGTCCGTGATCCCGGACGCATATTCATAGTGGGGCTCCACGCCCATCACCTCCCTATACACAGGGTCGAAGACCCGGATGATCTCCTCGTCCTTCTCCATGACGTAGGCCTCATATCTAGGAGGCTTGGTTCTTACCTCGACCTCTGATTGCAGCCCAAGCGTACCGATCAGCCTCTCCATGTCATCTATCGCCGTCTGCACGGTCTCCCCAGGAACCAGCAGCCTGTTCACTTCGAAGCGGCAACTGGCGGGCACGATGACGGAGTAGATCTCGTAACCCCCCTCAATCTTCAGCGTGCAGTAATTACCGGTACCGAAATCAGGGTGCTCTTTGAACTCGAGCTTGTCAAGGTTCGTCAAGATCTTACCGGCATCCTCAATCGCGTTTATCCCGAGGTGGGGCCTGAAGCCGTGAGCCGCCTTCCCTTTCACGTGAACATCGTAAAGGATTTTACCCGTAATCCCCAGGGGGATGGGTTTTGTCTCATCACCCGGATAGGGCTCGGCCAAGACGATCGCGTCCACCTTTCCATAATCTGTCTTGAGCATGGCCTTAGCCCCCTTCCCGTAGGCCTCCTCGTCTATGACACCCGAGAATGAAAGTTCCCCATTGAAGGGATGCCCGGATTCGGCGAACGCCCTGATCATGTCGAGAGTGCAGGCAATCCCCCCCTTCATGTCGCATGCCCCTAGACCGTAGACTCGCCCATCCCTGACAACGGGCGTGAAAGGATCGGTATCCCAGCCATCGACCACAGGCACTGTGTCGGTGTGCCCGTTGAAGTTGAGTCTCTTCCCCGGTCCATCGCCCTCCAGCTTGGCGTAGACGTTTGGCCTGCCGGGCTCCACCACCTCAACCTCGCACCTCAGACCCAGAGCCTCCAGCTCCCCCCGCAAGTACTCGGCCAGCTCCCCTTCCCGCCCCACGACGGAATTGATGGAGATCATCTCTTGGAGACGCCTCAACGTGTACCTTTCATCAAGCTTGGATAGAAGACCCTCAGTCATCTCGGCTTCCATAATGGGTGGTGAAATGGATGCTATAATTCTTGCCTCAGAAGGTCTTCATCTGGGCTTTGTACATGTCCACCACCTCGCTCACAAGGGTGGCGTTCTCTGATGCCTTGTCCTCCCTCCACCTCTGGAAGCGGGGGAACCTGACTGCGATGCCCGAGTCCTTCCTAAGCACGTCGAAGGCCGCAGTGTGGACCGGGCTCAGAGTCAGCTCGTCCCCGAGCACCTCCATGACCACCCCTGGGCTGAACCAGACCTCGGCCTCCATCAGAGAGTCCACCCTGGGATGCTTCCCCTCGTGCCGATACTCCTCCAACATCTTGGGGATGTTCGCCAGATCCTCATCGGTGAAACCGGATCCCACCTTGCATATGGTCCTGAACACATCCTCCTCGTGGTCGTAAACTGCGCCGAGCAGTGAGCCATAGCTCCCGGCCCGCCTCCCCCGTCCATGGAAGGCGCCTACAACTACCAGATCGACCGTATCCACCATCTTGCTCTGGTAGCTGGCCTTAAGCTTCACCCAGAGCCAAGATCGAGCCCCAGCCCGATAAATGGAGTCCTCGGCCGTGGACTTCACTATCAGCCCCTCCGTCCCCTCCGACAGGGCCTCTTCGAAGAAGGCGTACAGCTCCGTAACATCGGATGTAACCATAGACCTGACAGGCTTGTACCGCTCTGTTTCCTCGATGATATCGATGAGCCTTTGTCTGCGGACTGGATAGGGCTTCACCGTGAGGTCCTCGCCGTCGGCGTAAAGGCACTCGAACAGGAAGACTGCGATCGGGAGTTTTTCCATCATCTCCTCGATCCTGTACTTCCTCCTGCGCTGCATCAATGTCTGGAAGGGCTTCATCGCCCCTGTCTCAGGATCTATGGCGACGGCTTCTCCCTCTAGGATGGCCTCCTCCGCCCTCACAAGGTTGAGGGTCATCTCTACAGCGTCGGGGTACATCCGGGTTATGTTCTCCAACCGTCTGGAGAAGATCTGGACATCGTCGCCTTTCTTGTGGATCTGGAACCTTTCCCCGTCTAGCTTGTACTCGGCAGAGCAGCTCACAAGCTTTTCGATTATCTCCTTGGGTGTAGACAGACGCTGCGCTAACATCATCCTGATGGGTTTACCTACAACCACGTGGACATCCTGCAGAGCACCGAGCCCGTCCTCCGCGAGGGTGCGGGCGACATACCCGAGGTCGCTGGTAAGGTTGTATGCCCTCTCAAGCATTCCACGATTCTCTGCAGATCCTGTGTACCCGAGGGCCAATGCGTCGAGAATCGTCATGTCCCCGACCCCCAGCCTCAGGGCCCCGTCAACCGTCCTCGCAAGGTATCGGGCTCCAACGGGAGAGATGTTGACCATGGTAGTAACGAGCCTGTCAACCTTTCGCCCGCTACTGCCCTTCCCCGATTCTTTGGCGATCATATCTAGGGTCTTGTAGATGTCGGAGACGGTGAGCTGCTTGGACCCAAGCATGGCCTGACGCTTTCCCCTGAGGGCGCTCTCTGCCGCCAAGCCGATGTCTCCCTTCTCCGCCAGAACGGCCTCCACATCAGCCTTTTGAAGCCCGGAGGCCTGGACGATTGTGTCGATGATCATCCTCTCCGCCATCCCTATCTCGGGCTCCCCTTTCCAATCTGGGTGGATCTTTCCCTGTGTGAGGTAGATGGCCTTCTCTAGCTCGTCGGGCTTGGCATCCCTGAGAAGGTCGGCGAGGATGACGGTCATCTCCAGCCTCTTGGATGTAGCCTCTAGACGCTCATAGGTCTCAATAAGGGTGGCATAGAGCATCTTGAATCAAAAACCTGTAACGCACCACGAGTATAAACCTGTTCTGCAAGACTTCAGACAGTGTACCTGCAGACGGCCCTTTTACCGATGCTCGATGACTCCATCAGGGCGTCGATGAGACAGTATTCTCCCATCTGCTCGATGATACCCTCGAAGATGTACCTCGTATCTTTCTCCCTCTCGATCCTAGTGAGAAGATTGGGGGGGAAGAAATCGTTCTGCATATGATCCCAGACAAAGTCGAGCTTGGGGAATCCCCTGTGCCTGAGGACGACATACGCCCTGTAGTGAGTGATCATGTCGACGTACTGCATCGCCCATAGACCGGCTAGATCGTCGTAAGACCCGATGCCGCAGCGGTCATCACTCCCCTCTATGATCTTCATGCCCTTCACAAGCTTGTCCTTGTGATCGTCAAGGATATGATCCCTAGTCGCCGTGAACATCCGGTCCCCGCCTACATGGTCGTCGGCGTGGATCACCTCGTGAGTGGCCGTGTAATACGCCAATGTCTCGGGCACCTCGGGGATATTGAGGGGCCTGTCGCAGAAGGGAATCCTGCTGTCGAGGGTGATGCTCGCCGGAGGATCGAAGGCTCCATAGGCCATATGGTACAACCCTACGCATTTCCTTGGCAGGGGCCTCGCAAAGAACCTCCCAGTTATCAAAAGTTCACGTGTGTGGTCCAGGTGCAGACATATCGGCAGATCGAGCTTTTCCTGGGCCTCAGCGATGAGCCCAATGGAGTCGAAGACGAGCCTCCGCACGTCTTCGGAGGTCAGCTCCCTCCGCCTTAACAAGCCGTATCTAATGAGTTACGAAGGATTCAAATTTAAGGGAAGTGGTGTAAGAAAGGTCTACAACATAAACCTTTCGATAATTCTTCTCGAAAAACTCATTATAACGTTTAAATTTTCCATCTGTCAACTAACTGTAAATCATAACTGACTTGCAGTGATTATTGTCCGCTTCTCCCCATGGGCTATAGAGAAAAACCTATTTTATCAACTTACATTTAGGTGTGTGGTGTGTAAAACGACAGATCAAATGTTCAATGGAGAGCGGGCGTTCAAGGATCTCGAAAAGCTGGCAGTTGAGATAGGGCCACGACCCGGGGGAAGCGAAGCCGAGGATAAGGCTGTCAAATATATCGCTTCTGAGTTCGAGTCCCTCGGCCTTGAGACCTCTGTACAGGAGTTCGTAATATCATCAGGAAGAGTTGTATCCAAGTGTCTCAAGATTGTTGAGCCCTTCGAAGAAGAGATCGATTGCGAGGCCATGACCCTCATGGGAGACACAGGGTCTGAGGGAGTGGAAGGGGAGCTCATCTACCTAGAGACCACCGATGAGGAGTATCTCAAGCCAAACATCACCGGTAAGATAGTCATAACATCCAGCTTCAAGACGAAGAATATGGGACTCGTATCAAAAGCGAAGCCTATTGGATTCATCCGAATCGAGACATATCCCCGAGTGCTGCCTAAACACCTTTGGGGTGATAAAAAGCGCTGGGAGAAATACGGTAACTTTCCCACAGTTCGCATATCCCATGAAGACGGAGTCAGACTACTGAAATCTGGGGCGAAGAGAGCAAAGATTGTCGTCGAAAGCGAGACCATGGAATTGAAGTCGAAGAACGTCATCGGAGAGCTCGAAGGATGTGAAAAACCCGATGACATAATCGTCATCGGGGGTCACTACGATACGGTTCCAAACGTGCGGGGAGCCAGCGACAACGCCGGGGGGATGGCCTTGGTCCTGGAGCTTGCCAGGGTTTTCAAAGATAGGGGGAGCAAACGGACATTGAGATTCATCGCCTGGGGCAACGAGGAGATGGGCTTGGTGGGGAGCAACCACTACGCTCGAAGCCTGAAGGAAGAAGCTGAGAAACTCAAGAAGGATAAACCAGACGATAAAGCCGAACTTGACAATATCAAACTTGCCGTGAATCTGGATGTCCACGGAGCCTTAATAGGAACAAATGCAGCAGCGATCCTTGGGCCTCCGGAGCTTACGACGGCAGTTAAACTCCTGTCCAAAGAGGTTGGTACCGTATACGACGTGAAGGAGACGGTCTACTCCTCAGATGGGACCCCCCTGTCCAGCGTCGGAGTCCCCAGCGTCAGCTTCTCCAGGAAAGCCGGAATCGACATCATGATGCACAGCACAGAGGACACGATCCGATGGTTGAACCCAGAAGCATTGCAGGTACAGGGGGAGTTCGTTGAGCTCTTCTTAACCAGATATGTGGCTGAAGCCGCCGCATTCCCCTTCGATAGGAAGATCCCTGATAAGCTCCAAGAGGAGATCGAGAAATACTACAAGGATCGCCTCAGGACTCCTCCTTAATTGCATTCGAAAATTTATACATTTATTATCATAATTTCCCGTTTTTAATGTATTTTTTATCTGTTCTATCGTTCCAGTCTTCAGAACAGGTTCCTTGTTATGGACCATTTCTGTAGATCTGGACTACACACAAAGTATGATATCCGTGCTGGGAGCCCCCATGTATGGGGGTCGAAAAGTGGTTAGACCCATAGATAGAAAGAGAGGACTGAGTGAAGTCGTATCCACGCTGATATTACTGGTTGTAACGATACTACTCGCAGCCGTCGTGACTTACTATGCTACCAGCGTAACGACAGTGAGAACCGAGACCGAAGAGGTGCGG
>JAUVHT010000160.1 GCA_030593155.1 Candidatus Bathyarchaeota archaeon | reverse complement strand
GCAATCCGGTTCCTCAAGGGGAAACTGGAGGAATACGGCCTAGAACCCGAGATCCTCCGCTTCGACGGGTACATCAGCGATCCAAAAGGATCCAAGCTGGAGATCCTCCAGCCCTTGGAGATGGAGATCGCCTGCACCTCCTACCGCCAGGTTGGCACAACCGGCCCCAATGGCATCGAGGGAGAAGTCATCTACATCTCCCCCCAGGACATCGGCAGAGTACCGTGTAAGGATAAGATCGTCCTCGCCGAGCAAAGGACCGCCGGGGACTGGATGGGCCTCAGGGACGGCCTCCTCCTCAAACTCCAGAAGATGGGCGTCAAAGGCCTCATGGTCATCGAGCAGGACAGCTACAAGCCCGACGTCGTCCACCAGCGGGCCGACTTCAGCGTCTCGGGCAACCCCACCAGTGACAACATAGGCCTCGTTCAGACCATCCCCGCCATAGTCCACGTCACCCACAAGGACGGAGAGTTCCTCAGGGAGCTCGTTAAACGGGGAGGCGTCCAGGCCAGGGTCACATCCATCGTCGAGACCGGTTGGAAGGAGCTGCCCCTCCTCGTCGCGGAGATAAAGGGTAACTGGGACCCCGACAGGTTCCTCTTGGTGAACGGCCACGTCGATACGCCCCCCTTCTCTCCCGGCGTCGTGGACAACGCCTCAGGGGACGTCGCCATCCTGGAGCTCGCCAGGATCCTCTCCATCTACAGAGGCCGGCTCCGCAGGAGCGTCCGATTCGCCTTCTGGCCCGCCCACGAGACAGGCCGCTACGCAGGCTCCACCTGGTACAACGACGCCTTCTGGCACGACCTCCGCTACCACTGCATCGGCTCCTACAATATCGACTCTCCCGGAGCTAAGGGGGCCAACACCTTCAGGGCCGCCCCCATCAGCGAGGTCCAGGAGGCCGTCGTCGAGAGCATACGGGCCGCCACGGGTATCAGGGTCGACAGTTTCAGGTGGCCCACCAGGGCCGGGGACGGCAGCTTCTGGGGCACAGGCCTCCCCCACGTCAGCCTCACCTCCTCCAGGCCTGAGGAGCTCTACGACCCCCACGTCAACTACTCGGGGGGAGGGTGGTGGTGGCACACGACCCAGGCGACCATGGAGCACGGCGACGTGGAAGTGTTGGAGATGGACGTCAGGGCCGAGTTGAACTACATATTCATGATGGTCAGCTGCCCCGTCCTCCCCATGAACTTCACACCCTACGCAGAGCACTGCCTCAACGTCCTCGAAGGCCTCCAAGCAAAGGCGGAGAGTGTCAGGGACCGCTTCAACCTCTACCCCGTCATCCGGCGGGCCAGGGAGTTCAGATCCCTGGCGGAGGAGCTCGAAGACGCCATCAAGATCACATCCCGGACCGACCCAGGGGTAAACGAACTGTTCAACCGCTGCCTCCTCAGGGTCTCCCGGCACATCAACCCCGTCGCCCACTCCAACGCCGGGCCCACGGAGCAGACCTCCATGGAGAACTTCGGGGCTACCCCCTTCCCCCGCATCCAGGAGATCACAAAGCTTGCGGAGATGCGGCCCGACTCGGACGAGTTCCAGTTCCTGAAGACGAAACTCCTCAGGCAGAGGAACGCCGTCGAGGACGCCTTCCACCTGGCCAACGAGGTCATCAAGAAGACCCTCAGGAAGGCCCACGCCGGGCCCCAATGACCCCCCTTCTCAAGAATCACTCATGGTGAGAGGGATGTCACGTTGGTCGAGGCCTTCCGGGTCGGGCTCCTCATCACGGAGCGATGCAACGTCGAGTGCGACCACTGCTGGTTCGACTCCGGCCCGCATCGCGAAAACACCATGAAAGCAGAAGAAGCCGTCGATTACATAGACCAAGCCGTAGAGATCCCATCGGTCGAGTGGATCAGCATCACAGGAGGCGAGCCTTTCCTGTATCCGGAGCTCCTCGAATCCTCGATCAAGCACGCGTCTAAGAAGGGGCTGCGGACGGAGTGTGTGACCAACTGTTTCTGGGCCGACAGTGAGAAGAAGACGGAGGAGACGCTGAGGGGACTCGTGGAGGCCGGCCTCGACGTGATCAACGTGAGCGCGGACGACTTCCACCAGCGGCACATCCCCTTCGAGAGGGTCCTGAACTGCTACAACGCCGCCATGGGCCTCGGGATAAAAACAGTAGTCATGTGCGCAACCGCAAAGTCAAGCAGCCTCAGAGCTAAAACGATTAAGAGGCTCTTGGGAGGGGGAGACATCCAGATCCTCCGAGCGGGAGACCCCCGGCCCACCGCATCCGCCGTCATCGTCGAGACCGGGTTCACCCCCGTCGGACGAGGCGCGCATATCCCCCGGGATGAGTGGTTGATAGAAGAGAATCCCGTCGGAGGCCCCTGCGACATGGTGCTCCGGGACATCGGTGTATCCCCTTCTGGAAGGGTGCTCCCATGTTGCTCCGCCGCCAGCCTAGCGGAAGAGGCATACCTGGGAAGCGCCAGGGAGGAGAGCCTCGTCAAGATTCTTGAACGGGCAGCGCGCCGGCCGCTGTTCAGGGCCCTATCGACGGAGGGGCCTTCGGCGCTGGCGGAGAGGCTGGGCATGAAAGAGAAGGGCTACGTCGGCAGGTGCCATCTCTGCTATAAAGTCCTCACGAGCCCCGGGCTCCGTCGGATCCTGTAGGACTGATGGGTGTTCTGGTTTCTCAGGCCAGGGACCGAAGAAAGCCCACCTGACCCAAGAAGGATCCATCCAGAAGGTAGACGTCAAAGTCCTCCACATCTATGGCGCCCGTCCTGAAGAGGGGGCCTAGGAGGCTCTTGGGGGTCTCCGCGTTGACCGGGAGGCCCCCCATGAGGTCGTTGAATGTGGGCATGATCACCACCTGGCAGTCGTTCGCCTCCGTTCCGAAGCGTTCACCGAACTCCTCCAAGGGATTCCCCTCCGTTTTGACCCCCGCCTGATCGAGGAGGGCCTCAGCC
>JAUVHT010000121.1 GCA_030593155.1 Candidatus Bathyarchaeota archaeon | reverse complement strand
GACCATCTGTCTGAGGTATCGGAAGATCACCGCCCAGGTCTCCTCGATGCGCTCGCTGTGCTTCACCACCACGTGTTGGATGGAGGTGATGGGCACCCTGGACTGGATGAGGGGAATGACGGACTCGTCGGCGTATCCGTCCGTGACCAGGATGACGCTTGTAGCCTTGAAGGATTCGAGGATGCCCTCAAGCTCCCGCACGACCTTCCGGTCGGCGTCTATCCCGCCCCTAGAGGAGCCGGCTATCGTGGCCACCTGGTAGACCTCGTCGGGATAGCTCTCCATGAGGTGGTCGTAGAGCTTCACCGCGCCGAACATTGCGTTGGCGTCCGCCTCCTCCGGGTCCGCTAGGGCCAGGGCCGTGGCCGCCTCCAGGTTCGAGTTCCTGCTGAGAATGGGGGTCTCGACATCGGCCTTTTTCCCTATGTCGTCGTCCACGTCGATGCAGAGGATCAGGGTCCTCTCGCTCTTGCCTTCGGATTCTGACATGGGGATCCCCAATCTTGTTTGGGGTAAAGGGGGTATATAAAGTTCCTAGATTTCGAGTTTGAGGGATTCCTTGAGGCCTTTGTAGCGGTTCCGTATGGTGACCTCGGTCACCCCGGCGGCGTCAGCGATCATCTTCTGGGTTCTCTTCTCGTCGTTCATGACGCAGGCGATGTAGAGGGCTGCGGCTGCTAGGCCCATGGGGTCCTTCCCGGCTGTGGTCTTGAGCCTCTCGGCCTCCCTGAGGATCTCGACGGCGGCCTGCTGGGTCTTCTCTCCGACGTTCACCTTGGCTGCGATCTTGGGCACCCTGAGCTGGGCTGCGGGGATGGGCATCTTGATGTTGAGCTCCCTGAGGAGGAGCCTGTAGCATCGGGCGATGTCCTTCTTCTTGATGGGGCTGTGATCCGATAGTTCTCTGAGCGTCCTGGGGGTCTGGGAGGCCCTGCACGCCGCGTAAAGCGAGGCGGCGGCGATGGCGGAGATGGAGCGTCCCCGGACCAACCCCTTGTCGAGGGCCTTGCGGTAGATGACTGCGGCCTTCTCCTTGATGGAGGGGGGGATGTGGAGCTTGTCCGTGAGCCTGTCGAGCTCCGCCATGGCTTGGGCGAGGTTCCTGTCCACGGAGGAGTGGACCCTGGACCTTATCTGCCACTTGCGGAGGCGGAGCATCTGGAGCTTGGTCTTGAGGGGGATCTTGCGCCCGAAGGCGTCCCGGCCGACCCTGCCTATCATGGTGGTGAGGCCCTTGTCGTGGACGGCGAACGACAGGGGGACGCCGACCCTGCTCCTGGACTCTTTCTCGGTCTGGGTGAAGGCCCTCCACTCGGGGCCCTTGTTGATGATCGAGTCTGTGATGACGAGGCCACAGTTACCGCAGATTACCTCCCCTGATCCCCCGTCGTGAATGATGTTGCTGCTTCCGCACTCGAAGCACATTTCCTCGCTTGCAATCTTCCCTTTTCTTGTTGGCATACTATCCCTCAATATATTGGGTTGCGTTTTATCCATCACGAAACTTCATCATTCAGAACTCAGAATTTTCGGTCACTTGGAGCACTACCCTCCCCACTGATTGTTATATTTAAGCTTTTCGGTCCGACACAATATAATCTATACAGGCTTACCCAGAATATATAGAGAGGCTTGGGAGAATAGACGGTATTTGCATGGTCATTACCGGGTGATTCAGGAGTTTCGCTCTATGAACTGGGTTTTACGGGGGGTTTCAAAGGAAAAGATAATACTCGATCCTGCGGAGAGTAAGCAGGGTTGTTGTCGTGGCGGTCTTACCTGGTTTGATTCGCTCTGCTTTCGAGGGGTTAATGGATGAGCTGGCCAGCGAGCCGGGGGTGGTGGCGATGGGCTTGGTCGGGAGCTGGGCTCGGGGGGATGCTTCCTGTGCCAGTGACTTCGATCTTATGGTGGTGGAGCGTTCGGGGCTGGACTATGAGTTCTACGAGATGGTGGAGTGGGAGGGTCTGCTCGTCGATCTGAATCGGGTTCCTTGGAGTTGGGTGGGGGCGCCGGTTAGTCCTGCTGTGGATCACAGGCTTCATGAGATCCTCGTGCTTCACGATCCTGACCGGGTGCTTGAGTGGGCGAGGGAGTTTGTGGGGCGTAATTATAGGACTTCGGGTAGGATTGATGTTCGGACGGACGATTATCTCGCGACTGCGGAGATGTATTTAAGTCGGGCGTCTGCGGCGGCGGCTCGGGGGGATCTGGAGACGGCTTCTCTCTTTGCGAGTGTGTGTTGGGTGCCGGTGGCTCGTGTTTTGATGGATATCGCGGGGGTTCCCGTCACCCGGAGGGATATGGTGTGGGGTTTTCACAGGGCCTGTGGTAGGCTTGGGGCTGGGGGGGTCTATGATTGGTTTGTGTCGGGGTCCGGTGTGTCTCGGTTGGACGGTGTTGGTGTTGGAGAGGTCGTCGGTCTGTTCGAGGGTTTGTGGCGTAGGGTCTCCGAGTTCGTGGAGGGTGAGGGGGAGGCGGTTGGCGGGCTTCATGACAGGTTGAGGAAGGGGATCGAGTATTTGACGGGTGGTTTGCTTCTTCGGCGGGTCCTGGGGAGGGTGGGGGAGATGCTGGAGGGGGGTCACTTTGTGGGGGCTGCGATGTATATGCGGGGGTGGCTGCTGCCGCTGCTGGAGGGGTATGCTTGGATCCTGTCGTCGGGGGTGGGGGAGAAGTATGATTATACGTCTCTGTTTCGGGTTATGCGGGAGCATGGGGCGGGGGGTGTCTGTGAGGGTGCTCTTGTGGTGTGTGGGTTGGGGGATGGGCGGGAGGGGGTGGTGTTGGGGGAGAGTGATGGGGCGAGGCGGGTGGGGGGGGGTGTGGGGTTGGATCGGCGTAGGCTGGTCGAGGGTTTCGTGTCTGGTTAGACTTATATCTGTTGGTTTGTTGTGTTTGGTGCGTGTAGCCCGGTCGTCTAGCGGTCAAGGATGGGGGCCTCTGGAGCCTCAGACGAGAGTTCGAATCTCTCCCGGGCTACCATGTTCGTGTGGGGGGGGTCCTCCCCCTTGTTGTGGGGTGGTGGTTTTGGGGGGTTTTTAGGGGTTTTTTTGTTGTTTGGGGGTGTTTTGGGGTTTGTTTTGGGTTGTTGTGGGTACTGTTTTGCTACTGTATAGCTACTGGTTTGCTTGAGTGTGGTTTGTTTGGGGTTGGGGGGTGTTTTTGTGGTCTGGTTTGGTTGTTGGGTGGTTTTTCGTGTGTTTTCGGTTGGTGTTGTCGGTTGTTTGGTGGGTTGGGTCTTCAGACGGGAGTTCGAGTCTCGCCCGGGGGTACCAGCATCACACATTGTTCATTATAGCTATGCCTCGAATTTGCAGCCCGATGAGCTACCATGTTTTTTATCCTCATAGGGTCTTCTTGAGACCATGCGAAGCCTGAGGACGTACCTGGAGAGGCTGCGGAAGACCGCTCCAGATCAGCTGGTGACTGTGAGAGGGCCCGTTGACTGGAGGTACGAGGTCACCGCACACGTCGCTGAGATGGAGAAGAGAGACCGCAACCCCGCCCTGCTCTTCGAGAACGTGAAGGATCACTCTATTCCCCTGCTCATCAACTTGTTCGGGAACGTCGACAGGAT
>JAUVHT010000095.1 GCA_030593155.1 Candidatus Bathyarchaeota archaeon | reverse complement strand
GGAGGTGCAGGCGATCTCCATCTCCAAGGGCTGGAGGATCTCCAGCTTGGATCCTTTTGGATCGCTGATGTACCCGTCGAAGCGGAGGATCTCGGGTTCTAGGCCGTATTCCTCCAGTTTCCCCTTGAGGAACCGGATTGCGGCCTCCTCCTCGGGGCTGCCTGAGTGGATGGGTGTGTGCTCCATGAAGCGCTCCCAGTTCTCCTGCATGAGCTCCTTGGAGATCTTGCCCTCCATCTCGGCGAGGAGGTTTCTGTCCTCTTCGGTGAGCCAGATCATAATTTTCATTGATTGAAGGGTTTGATGATTGTATAACGGTTGCGAGTGGACGACTTTTTGGTTTTTCGCGGAGGTTCAGCTTCATACACAGCATTATTACACTTGGTATAACTTCTAGATACACTTATCACAGAGTATAATTTTTGGATATACAACAATCTGGTGGTGAAAATGCCCTTAACCATACCCGTGAAAGTCGTCAAGATCGGTAACAGCCTAAGGATGACGATACCCAAACCCGTCGCCCAGGCCCTAGGAATAAAAGAGGGGGACGTTCTTGATGTCGGTTTGACCAACGGTTCTATGATGGTGAAGAGGACTGATTCAAAAGAGAGAATCGACACGATTCTAGGAATAGAGAAAAAACCAAGCAAGCAATAAACAACAGGGGGGGTACGTACCCCCCACGTGCTCATTGGCGCGTCCCCCGCGAGAAGCAATCCGCGAGATTCTGCAAATATCTAGACCCATCCGCCTACGAGTGCGTCGTGGTCCCTAAAGGGGCCTCGGAGGACGACTTCTACGGGGCTATCACTGACGCCGCCGGGCCGCAGCCGATGTCGGGGAACTTCTTCACTTCTATTCTGGAGTGTGCCTTGATGAACTTCTCGAAGAGGTCCACCTGTTTCTCGGCGTCCACGAAGCTGAAGGCGCTCTCGTAGTAGAGTGGCTCGTCGTATACGGGCATGATTTGAATTTACTGTCTCTCAAAAATAAGTTTGATCAGGCGTGCTTCGAGTTGCACAAGCATACACGCGCTTGTATGTGTTTCCATTCTCTCCGGTGAGCCAGATCAAATAAAACTGAAGTGTCGGGGACCGTATATCAACGTTAAAAACAAGATTTAATATGGAAGACTTACTTAGAGGGGCATGGTTATATGTCCGGTGTCTCAACGACAATAGAAAAACCCAAGGAAAAACTAAAAGTCGGATTCTCGAAAACATGCGACTGCCCAGATAACCATTTAAACTGCTTGACAGCGAAGGAATGGATAAAAGCGCAAATCGGCGTTTGGCAGTTTTATTACGAAGGCAGAGACATCAGGGATAAAAACCTACACCCCGCCACTTTTCCTATAGCCCTGGCAAAGAAATGCATTGAACTTTTCACCCATAAAGGTGAACTGGTGATCGATCCCTTCGTAGGATCAGGGACCGTGTTGATCGCCGCTCGCGACCTCGACAGAAACGCCTTGGGATTCGATCTAAAGAAAGAGTATGTCGAGCTCAGCGAGTCTAGGCTGTCCCAACAAAAACTAGTGTCTCACACCAAACAAAAGGCCGTTTGGGACGATGCGAGAAACACATCTGATTACTTGGATGAAGAAACCGTCGCCCTGTCTATCACTTCGCCGCCGTATGCAAATTTGTTGAATAGGAAAAGAAAAAACAAGAGCAGAAGGGGCAAAGATAGAAGAAACGAGCAATACATGAAGGTGGAACAATACAGCCAAGATCCACGAGATTTAGGCACTTACGATGTTCCCGAATACAAGAAGGCATTAACAGAGATATACTCGGAAATACTGCCCTTAATGAAAATAAAAGGTCATAACGTCATTAATGTTCCAGATTTCTGGTGGAATAACGCCCGGATCCCTCTCCACGTCTACGTGATCGAGGCCGTCGAAGACGCAGGGTTTGAGCTGAGAAACATCATAATCTGGGACAGAACAAACATAGTTAACCGGGTCGGAATATTTGGTTGGCCCAGTAATTACATCACGATGGGCGTGACCTTCGAGTACATCATGGATTTCTGGCGGCCCCCGCCTTAGTTCACACCCTCAAGTTGGGCCAAATATTTCCACCATGTTGGCGTAGAACTGATTCAGAGTTCCCTGCCTTATTCTAAACTTCGTGCCGTGGTTGTGCCTAGTTCTCGCATCAAAATCCACATACACTTGACCGGAAGACAGACCAGCCAATATTTTATCCCAATCTATTCCCTCATAAACTGTTGCTTGGTCGTATCGAAACTCCTCGTACCCAGATCCCGTCTTACGGGAAACTGCGTGTACATATACCGTGTTAGGAAGCTTTTTCTCTAGACGCCTCTTCAATTCATCCAACGGCCAATGGGGAATTGGGTCAAACCTGCCCCCGCTTTTCCTCAAAACTTCTTTTAACCAGTCTTGCTTATCCGGAGCCACTTCGTTCGGATCAAACGTCACAAGCAGCCTGTTTCGTAATGGATCCACTGCTATCTTGAATCCCCTGTTAGTATACCCTTTTCCATACATCGTGACTCTGAAACTCCACTCGTCCGGTATCGTCTCGTGCGGCCACCCATAAACCGGTCCCAAATAATGGACTACCACGCTCTTGGGCCTCCTGGGATACGGATCAAAATGTAAAAGGGTTGTCAACGAACCGGTCCCCAACCTTTGAGCTTTCAATTCATATCTCCCGGCATCGGGCAAAGTAATGTTGTTTTCCTCGATGCCTAAGAAATCCTCTAAAGTATTCCCGACAAGACCATCGTTGAATTGTTTCCTAGTTTGGATCCACCCTATCTCGTGCAATTCTTTTAAGCGTTCAATTAATTCGGGCCGTGAATCCGGCGGGCGTTCGTAACCCATGGATCTACCTTTCATAAAGTTGAGTAGTGCCTGAGCTTTTAGAAGTCTTTCCTTTAGTTTCTTTTAACTGAGTAAGTGTGGAAATAAACGCCGATGAAATTAATGCTTATCCCAAGCACTAGCTGTCTATCCATCAAACTCATTGGGGGAATTACACCTCGGGAGTTGAATATCGCTTCACACGTCGATCCCCGTTTAATAAAACACGGACCTTACCTAGAAAAACTACTATGAGCGAACACAATTGTGAGTCGTTCAAAATGGTGGGGTCGCCCGGATTTGAACCGGGGATCTCGCGGACCCGAGCCGCGAATCTTAGACCAAGCTGGACCACGACCCCCCAGACGATCTAAACACGGCGGGATAAGGGCTTAAAAATGATCTGGGCTATCCCCGCCCGATCTCGCTCTCCACGGTCATGTTCAGCACAACTTCGGCGATGTCGGACCCGTACTCCGCCGTCCTCAGGATGCTCTCAAGGATGAGCCTCAACTCAGGCACGTCCTTCGGGGGCGCATTCTTGATGATCGTCTGGACGATCTCTGCCTCCCTTTTTCTCCCCTCCAGCGCCACCGTCATCACCCCCTCTGCCGTCGAGTAGTTCCCCTCGAACAGCGAGTCCACGGCGTCCTCGAACACCCTCACCGCCGCTTCGCTCACCGCCCGGAGCTCTGAGAGGACCTGATCGTCCAAGGTCATCAGGGTCAGGGCCAGGCTGTTCTCAGCGATCTTTACCGCGTGGTCCGCCATCCGCTCCACCGACTTGGTGATCAGCCTGTACCCCAGGCTCTCCCTCGGGGACCCGAGGCCGATCTCCCTGAGGATCCCCGTGTTGACCACCGCAGCCTTTAGCAGCCTGATGATGTAAAGGCCGAACCGGTCCACCTCGTCGTCCATTCCCACGATCTCCCTCGCCAACTGTGAATCATCTGCGGCCAAGGTGCTCACTGCATCCCGGTGCATGGAGGCGGCGATGATGCACATCCTCCGAAGGGCGTCCTTCACCGAGAGTTCCGTATGGCTCAGCAGGACTTGGAGGGTCAACTCCCTGGGCAGATCCGAAAGGATCTCCGTCCCCACCAGCTTCTTCCGGGTGAAATCCTTCACCTCATACCTCTGGGAGGTATCGATACGCTTCGAGAGATTCCTCAGCTGGATGATGTTGTACCCCACGAGGTACGCGGAGATCACCCTCCTCGTGACGTTCTCCGGGGACATATCGTCGGTGACGGTTATGATCGCCTTTCTGGCATCCTCCTCCTTCCTGCTGTCCTTGGGCTGCACGCAGAGGGTGAGGTCGTCCAGCTGGGTGATGCTCACGACGCTCCCCTTGCCCAGCCCTAC
>JAUVHT010000148.1 GCA_030593155.1 Candidatus Bathyarchaeota archaeon | reverse complement strand
GAGCCCACCTACTACTGGGCGCCGGACCCAGCGACGGACAACTTCACCAACGTCCTGCCCCCAGAGGCCTCCCCCGTCAGGCTGAGCCTCCCCGCCTTGATCGAGGACATCTTCTTCGATTGGCAGGCGGGAGCCGGGGCCTACGGCCTCCACGCCGGCGGCCACATAGAGGGGTTATCCCATGTCTGGATAGAGATCAGGGCCGGGGTCCCAGTTGGGAGCTGGGCCAACGGGACGGTGACCGACATCAGGCTCAGCGGGGACGTTGAGCACCGGGAGTACCACATCACTATAGACTATGGCCGGAATCTCACGGGTACCCACATGGAGATCGCCACCCCCCTGGTAGAGGTGGGCGACTACGTGGAGCGGGGCCAGCCCGTGGGCTACGGGATGGCCTTCTTCGAGGGGATGGAGAGCGCCGAGATAGGCCTCGTCGACCGGGGCAGGACTGACGGCATCTGGTGCGGCTACGGGGTCAACGTCTCACCCTACGACTATCTGGTGGAGGAGGAGAAGCTGGCCCTCGTCGAGGCCTACAAGGCCCACACCGTCGAGAAGTACGGTAAGGACCCGCGCATCACCTGGCTGTTCGACGCCTCCCAGCCCTACCTGACCAACTCCCTCCTCATACACACGGTGAACGAAGGGAGGCTCACCGGGGAGTGGTACCTCGTCAGCCATCCGTGGGAGCCCGGCTGGCCCAACGATATGCTCATCCTCATCGAGGCCGACAACCCCTGGTACACGGGGAACAGAGTCCTGTCCAACGACGACACGGATGAGGACTCGCAGCCCCGGAACATCGACGGGACCTTCGAGGCGGACTACGAGAGGGGCCGTATCCTTATCTACAACCACAAGTACGGGGGGATTCTCTTTGGCATCTTCGAGATTGACGAGACGGGGGAGAGGGCGCTGCTGAGGATCGAGTTCCACGAGTACCGCTACCCGGAGGAGTTCACCGAGGACGCCCTGGTCTACATCGAGAGGACGAACTTAGGACGTCGTTGGGACGCCGTTGACCTCGGAGTCCTCGAATCCCCATGAGAAAATTTCTGGAGAATTTTAACCACGCTCTCTCTTATGGGAGTCAGTTACCTACGTATAACACACGGTCGCGCGCGCGCCGGGGATTTTGACGCACCTCTAAAACCATTCCATTCGTATCATATTTCGGAGACACGCTGATCGAAAGGGCTTAGACGGGCATTGACAGTGGTTATGCATGATGAGGCATGGATCTGTTCTATGAGATACCCGATTATCCTGAGAACGTGTCAGGAACCTCGGTGCTGGTGCGCCTGATCGATGGGCTGGGGTTCCGCTTCCGCTGGTCCACGGAGGGGATGGACGAGGATGACTACCGGTTCAGACCCAGCCCCGACTGCATGAGCATCGAGGAGCTGGTGAGGCACGTCTGGCGCCTAGTACACTGGGTCTGCCAGTCGATGCAAATCAACAAATTTGGGAAGCAGAATGACATCTCCCTCGTGAGGAAGAGCGTCCTCAAGATGACCCACGCGCTGAGAGAAGCCCTGCTCTCCACAAGCGACGAAGAGCTCGCTGCGATCCAGATCCGCGAGAAGCCCTTCTGGTACATCATCAACGGGCCCGTCGCCGACGCCCTGACCCACGTAGGCCAGATAAACTCCTTCAGGAGGCTGGCTGGCAACCCCACGCCGAAGGCGAACGTGTTCGTCGGGCTGCCTCCAAAGGAATAGAGTGCGGCTGCAACGCTCAACTTGACCGCGCTGATGGACGCAGAAGGGGCCACCGACGAATACAAAACCCACGTGCAGCCCTTTCCACCATTCAGTGAGAAATATTAGTTACCACCAGCGTGGAATACGCGTGAAAAGAGGTTGAGAGAGATGGATGTGAGGCTTGAGAGGCTTCCGGCGATGCGCGCCGCCCATGTCCACGTCTTCAGCGAGAGCCCTGAGGAGGACGCATGGAGGAAGATTGAGGCGTGGGCCGAGACCCGGGGGCTGCTGGGAGAGGGGGCCGGGACCCGGATCTTCGGCAGGAACACCTACCCCACGGACGAGCCGGAGCCATACGGATACGAGTTCTTCCTAACCGTGGGTCCCGATGCGGAAGCCGGGGGAGAGATCGACATCGGTGAGATCCCCGGAGGGCTGTACGCTGTCCTCGGGTTCAGGAGACTGGACAATATCGGAGAAGCCTGGGAACGCATGTGGGATTGGATTGGAGGGAGCAAGTACGACCATGTCGGCTGGCGGAAGGGTGAGCACGGCTGGTGCAACGGGTATGAGGAGAACCTGACCTCGCTGGAGAAGGATCCAAATAAGTGGGTGTTCGACCTCTGGGTCCAGCTCAAAGAGTGAGGCATACGCTATCGTTGGACGAACGCTCAATTGGGAGTCAGGAGGCGTTGGTCCCCTTGGACTGGCTCATCTAGAGATTGTAGTAGAAACCACGTGGACGAGAATTAGATGGTTCATCAAAAGTCGAGTACTCTGAAAAATGAGAAGGATCAAGCTAGAACGCCTATCTGCTCCCGAGTCTCTCCTGCATCCGTCTTAGCCGTTCCTCTGAGATGTAGTACTTGCCGTTGTGCTCCACGAATATGCCCGACTGACCCATGGGGCCCTGCAACATCATTCCGAACATCGGCGGCAGCCCGAGCTCCTCGACGGCCATTGCGGTCTCTGGGGACGTGGCTCCGTTCTTCCTGAAGGTTTCCACTATCTCCATGATCCGCCCGTGTTTCATACCAGGCATACGCCCGTGACCCATACCCGGCATGCCTCCATGGCCCATGCCCGGCATTCTTCCCTGGGGGAATTGGGGTGGGGGTGTCTCGGCGGGCATGAGCCTTATCGGCTCGAAATCGCCGTTGGTCCCCTTGAACTGGCTCATGTAGACCCTGTAGTAGAAGCCCTTCATCTCCAGAAGCTCCTCGTGGGTCCCCCGCTCGATGATCTCACCGTCGTTGATGACCAGCACCATGTCGGCGTTCCTGATGGTGCTCAGCCTGTGGGCGATGACGAAGCTCGTCCT
>JAUVHT010000146.1 GCA_030593155.1 Candidatus Bathyarchaeota archaeon | reverse complement strand
TCACCATGGTTGATGCTTCCTGATTCTTCGAGCCCGCAACTTAAATGTTCCGCAAGGGGGTAGCCCCGGGGGCTACACCTCGACCTCGAGGACCACGCCGGCGCCTATCGTGGTGCCCATGTCCCTGAGTGCGAAGCGGCCAAGCTGGGGGAAGTCTGTGTACTTCTCCAGGGCCACTGGCTGCAAGGGCACGAGTCTGACCACGGCGGCGTCGCCTGTCCTGAGGTAGCTCGGGTTCTCCTCGACGACCTGTCCGCTGCGGGGGTCGATTTTGGAGATGAGCTTGTCGAAGCGGACCGCGATCTGGGCCGTGTGGATGTGGAGCACCGGGGTGTATCCTTCGGCGACTGCTGTGGGGTGATGGATGATGAAGATCCTGCCGGTGAAGGACTTGGCGACCTTGGGGACGTCGTTCAGGTATCCTGCGACGTCTCCCCTCTTGATCTTGTCCCTGGCGATCCCCTTCACGTTGAAGCCGATGTTGTCCCCGGGGTTCGCTTCGTTCAGCCTCGTGTAGTGTGTCTCGATGGTCTTGACCTGGCCCTGCTCCTTGCTGGGCATGAAGATAACGGTGCTGTCCATCTTTAGGGTGCCCGTCTCGACCTTGCCCACCGGCACGGTGCCGACCCCCCTGATGGAGTAGACCTCCTGCACGGGGATCCTGAGGGGCCTGTCCACGGGCTTTTCGGGGACCTCGAACATGTCGAGGGCCTCGATCACCGTGGGTCCCTTGTACCAGTCCATCTTTTCGCTCCTGTTCCAGAGGTTGTCGCCCGTCCAGCCGCTGGTGGGGACGAAGTGGATCTTGTCCGTGTTGTAGCCGACCGTCTTCAGCAGCTGGGTCATACCGTCCTTGACCTCCTCGTACCTCCCCTCATCCCAGTTCACCGTGTTGTCGTCCATCTTGTTAACGGCGACGACGAGCTGGTTGACCCCCAGGGTCCTGGCCAGGAATGCGTGCTCCCTGGTCTGGCCGCCGGGGTTGGTGCCCGCCTCGTACTCTCCCCGCTTAGCGGAGATGAATATGACGGCTCCGTCGGCCTGGCTGGCTCCCGTGACCATGTTCTTGACGAAGTCCCTGTGGCCCGGGGAATCGATGACCGTGAAGAAGTGCTTGTCAGACTCAAGCTTGTAGAACGCCAGGTCTATTGTGAGGCCTCTCTCCCGTTCCTCCTTGAGCTTGTCCAGTACCCATGCATACTTGAAGGACTCCTTTCCGAGGGCCTTTGCCTCTTCCTCGAAGTCTCTAATCACTTTCTCGCTGATTGCTCCGGCGTCGTAGAACATGTGACCGATGCTAGTGCTCTTTCCGTGGTCTACGTGACCGATGATGATCAGGTTAAGGTGTGGCTTTTCCCTACCACTCATTCTGAAATCTCCTACCCTTGAAACACAGCATGCCAAATAAAAAGCTATAGGTTACCGTCGAAAAAGGCGAAAATATCCTAAATACCGGACATGAACTACAGTTTAGGACCTTTAAACTGGGCACAAGGAAGCGGAAAGGCCCTCACCCCCCACGATAATGCCTCCTATCAAGGCTCCTACCACCCTTGATCGCCTGTCCCGGCATTGGGCGCGCAGAGCAGGATTAAGCCATATATAATCTCAGAGGCCGTATCTTTACCACATAGAGGAGTCCTGAACGATGCCTAAAGTGTCGATCGAGATAACGGCTATTCTTGAAGAAGGAACGTGTCCAGCGGGGCATAAAATAGGTGAGACATTCGAATACCCCGAGGACATGGGAAAAATCTGCCCGGCGGCGTTCAATTCGATCTACCCCTACATCAGAGTGATGGAATCGGGAGGATCATATCCATTCTTCGATGAGCCCGATGCCCATTCCGCCTGCTGCCCCGACTACAAACGCCCGGTCGTCTTCAAGATCTCACGCTAGTGAGTATCCGAATAGGGCCCCCTTTTTTTTCAACCCACGCGCGCGGCCTAGTATTGCGAAGGGCCTCTAGTCCAACCCTCCTTTTTTCCATGCTTTTTGTCAATATTTCAGCAGGATAATTCCGCATGTAATCTTCAGGGGCTTGTTCAAACCGGAAAATCGTTCACACGAAACTGTGAATATATCCGTTTTTTCCACTGAAAACCAGATGGAGGTGAGGATGGTCATACGGTCCCCCAGATAAAACACTGCTAATCCCCGTGTAAGATCTGAAAAATCTTCAACCCTGTCCTATCCTAGGCAAAACTACGAGCACTGCTCTGGGGGGCCGTCTTTCCACAAAGTTTAAAGATGCCCCACTGCACGGCATAGCTGATTTCATGGCTAACGGGATGTACGCAGGCCGACGCCTGAAAAAGGTCCGGCGGAAGATGCGCTACAAGAGCAAGGACTATGTCCTCCGCCTCAAGCGCCGCACCGACAAGAAGGGCATCTTAGAGGGCGCCCCCATGGGCAGGGGCATCGTCCTCCAGAAGGTGGGCATCGAGTCCAAGCAGCCCAACTCGGCCATCCGCAAGTGCGTCAGGGTCCAGATCATCAAGAACGGCCGCCTCGCCACCGCATTCCTGCCCGGCGACGGAGCCCTCAACTACATCGATGAGCACGACGAGGTCACCATCGAGGGCATCGGGGGACCCCGAGCCAGATCCATGGGAGACATCCCCGGAGTCCGCTTCAAGGTCAACGCCGTCAACGGCGTACCCCTACACCTCATGGTGATAGGCAAAGTCCAGAAGCCCATGCGCTAACCGCTTAAACCCTATTCTCGCCCAGCCTCATGGCGGGCACCAGATTCACCAGCAGCAGAGCCGATGCCAGATACAGACAGGGGAGCATCCCATACGCCTCGAACACCGCAGCCATCACTATGGGCCCCAGGATCGACCCCAGATCAAAGAACGTCCTATACCTCCCTATGGCCGCCCCCCGCTGATCGGGCTCCACCGACTCCGCAGCCAGGACCGGACTCACGATCCAGATGGCCCCCGTCGAGATCCCCAGCACGAATATGACGGCGGCGATCCCCCAAAAAGACGAGACGAACCCCAAAGCGGCAATGAGCACGGCTGTCGCCCCCAGCACGAACAAC
>JAUVHT010000178.1 GCA_030593155.1 Candidatus Bathyarchaeota archaeon | reverse complement strand
ACTTTAGCTTCGCCGTCGATCCTGACGGTACCTCCTACATCGATGATTTCGGCGTCCACGGGGCCGTATCCTTTGAACGACCCGCCAGACTTTATTATGCCGCTCTTGGTCGCCCCCTCGATCTGGACCGATCCGCCCACGTCGATCTCCTCGACCTCGGCGTCAGACTCCGTCTTGAAGCTGCCGCCGACATCCACGTGAGTGGCTTTCGACTTCCCTTTGACTCTCAGAGCCCCTCCAACCCTTGCGCGCTCGACGTCCATGTCGCCGCCGACGCTGACGCTCCTGTCGACCTCCATCTTCTTGGAGGTGAGGTCGCCGCTGACCTCCAATCGGCCACGTTTTATCTTTATGGAGTCCTGGACTGAGAGGTCGCCCTCGACTAGAATGTCGCCGTCTCTCCCCCTGAGTTCGGAGGTCACGAGGCTGGACTCGAATGTGCAGTCGTCCCTGCACTCAGTATAACCGGACACCCGGATGCTCCCGCCGGGCTTCGAGGCCCTGACAGCCCCTTCGTCCACGGAGAGGTCGCCTTCAACCTCGTCGATCTCCTTCAGGGTCCTCCTGGGTACCCTTACATCCTCTGGCAATATGACCACTGAGTCGAAAAGCGGCGGTCTCCCCTTTTAAAGGTAAGATACATGGGATACTCACAATTTGTTACTATGAGAAACCCGCAAATGTGCGGTCACTCCTCTGGCGAATAGGTCTCAAATATTTTCAGGTATAAGAGGCCCGTGAGGAAGCGCAGGGCGGCGGATATCAGGAGGCCCGCGTGGATGCCCTGCATGGTCCCCCCCACCGCCAGGAAGTTTTCGGTTATGTACCCGCTGGCCAGGTTCCCGAAGAACGCGGCGACCCCGAAGACCGCGGTGTTGGCCGCCAGATATGTGGCCCGCATGTCCATTGGGGCCAGGTCGATGACGTACGTGGGCCCCGAGCTCATCCAAGCCGCCATGCCGAGTCCGAGAATGATGTCGGCTATTGCGATGTGCACCCAGGAAGTCGCAAAGACGTAGAATATCGGGGCTGCAGCCATGGAGACCCGGCTGAAAACGATTATGGGGCGGCGGCCGATGCGATCCATGAGGCGCCCGATGTAGCGCAGGGAGATCATGGAGGAGCCCGAGGAGCAGATGGAGAAGGCGGCGATCTGCCAGATCTTCAGGTTCAGCTTGTCCACGATGATAAAGGGGAAGAGGGGCCAGGCGAAGGCCATGCTCACACCGTAGACGACGTTGATGAGCAGGTACCTCATGAACCTGTGGTCGCCGAGTATGACCGAGAAGTTCAGGCTGGAATCGGAGCGACTGGGAGGCTTCTCTTCCGTAAAGAGGCCTAGGACCCCCGAGACGATGCTCATGACAGCAGCAGCCGCCAGGATCAGTGTGAACGACTCTGGAGTCGTCTCCCCGACCTGGTTGATCGAGATGAAGAAAGCCACCACCATCGCGGTCAGACCCCCCACCTGACTCAGGGCGCCTATCTTGCCGATGACAGAGCCCCTCGTGGTGTATGTCGTGTAGTCTCCCTGAAGGCTGCTCCAGGCCGGGGCGACGATGGACCAGCAGACAGCGATGCCTATGATGACCGCCATCATCCAGATAGGGGTCTGCACGAAGATCAGGACGCCCAACAGGACGCCATTCAGGAACCGTCCTAAAACGATGAACCACTTCTTGCCGTATCGATCGATGAGCCTCCCCCAGAGGAGCTGCAGTATGTTACGGCTCAGGCTCTCCCCCGCTCGGAGCCAGCTCATCTGGCTGACCGTGACCCCGGCGGCGACCGCGAGGAAGCTGATATACCTGTGGGACATGCTGTCTGAGAACATCCCGGTGACCCCCGTGCCGTACAGGGCGTTGTTGGGCTCCAGGGCGTCCTCCTCTATCTCCTCGCTCATGTCACCACAGCCGGTTCGACCACACTGTAACTGCCCCATTAAAAAAAGTTGAGATGTTCATACGTCATAGCAGCTGCAGTGAGGACGCCTTGAACGTAATGTAGACCTCATGTCCCACGTTGAGCCCCATCTCGACTAGGGATCTCCGCGTGATCTGAACCGTGAAGACCTTACCCACGTCCACCTTCATCCTGATGATAGAGTCGCGGTCCTCGATGCCGACGATGGTCCCGTGAAGGTTGTTCCTGGCGCTCGACTTCACAAGCTCTCTAGAGACGATGACATCCTCGGGCCTTACGTGGATCGTGACAGAACCACCTCGGCTGAAGGCTCCCCGCACCTCGACTCCTCCTCCTATATCGACGTGGGCGACGCCGTTGACCACTCGAGATTCGCCCGTGAATACGTTCTCGGACCGGGCGAACCTTGCCATCTCGTATGACTGATCCAGGAATAGGTCCTGAGGCCTTCCCGCTTCAACTATTTCCCCACGTTCCAACAGCAGCAGCCTCTCCGAGAGTTCCCTCGCTTGCTCGATGTTATGGGTGGCCAGAACGACGGTAGTCCCCCCCTTGTTAAGCTTCCTGATGACTTCCTTCACGATGGCGAGGCTCTCCGGATCCAAGTTGGCCGTGGGCTCGTCCAGCAGGAGAAGTTCGCAGCCGAGGACCAGAGCCCTGGCCAGGGAGAGGCGCTGCTGCTCTCCTCCGGACAGATCCTTGGCCTGCCT
>JAUVHT010000052.1 GCA_030593155.1 Candidatus Bathyarchaeota archaeon | reverse complement strand
AGACGATCAGAGAGGACATCCTGAAGAAGTTCGAGGCGACCTTCAACAGCACCCAAATCCGCATCGACGCCATCCTCAAACAACTTGACATCGAAGTCAAGAAAGAAGAGGTGAAGCCGAGGGCTCCTCCCAGGAGAAGACCTCCCGTCGAGAAGGTCGAGGACATAGAAGACATAGAGGAGGCCGAAGACGAAGAGAAGCCCAAGGCACCCAAGCCAAAGTCGGAAGTGGAGGCCAAACTCGAACAGCTCCGAAACGAGGTGCTCAAGGAGCTCGAGGAGCTGGACAAGCTAGACCTGGAAGCCTAGGGAAGGTTGGCCGATGAGCTGGACGGACCAGGCCAAAAAGAGGGCGGCGGAGGCCGCCGCAGCCCATGTCCGGAGCGGCGGCGTCATTGGACTTGGAAGCGGCAGCACGGCAAGCCATCTTATCCAGATCATCGGCTCCCGATTGGAATCGGGGGAACTCACGGACATCCTGGGCGTCCCCACCAGCTACCAGGCCTCGGCGGAGGCAGCCCAGGCTGGGATCCCCCTCACCACCCTCGACGAGCATCCCAAACTGGACCTGGCCGTCGACGGGGCAGACCAGATCGACGAGGGTCTGGAGGCCATCAAAGGGGGAGGAGGCGCCCTGCTCAGGGAGAAGATCGTCGCCTCCGCAACGAGAGAATACATCATCATCGCCGACGAGGGAAAGCTCACCCGAACCCTGGGCGACGGCTGCCCTCTACCCATAGAGGTGCTGCCCTTCTCCATTGGCACAGTGCTCCGGAAGATCGAGGCCCTAGGCGCCGATGTAGCCACCAGGTCAGGAAATGGCAAGCTGGGCCCCGTGGTCACTGACAACGGCAACTTCATCATCGACGCGGATTTCGGACCCCTGTCCCACCCGAGAAAAATCGATGTCGAGCTCAAGGCGATACCGGGGGTGCTGGAGACAGGCCTCTTCCTCGGATACGCTGATACAGCATACATCGGCACCTCCGAATCCGTCAGAAAGCTGCAAAGGTAGCGCGCAAAACCCATCCGATACCCGTCTAAATTACGGGTCTCTCAGGTTTCCGCAGGCTTTTCTGCAAATATGTCATCATGAATAGGAAGAACCAGTTAGAGCACTTGTAGCCCAGTCTAAATCCGTAGGTCTTCCAGCTCCTCATCGGAGATGGCTAGAACTTTCAGGACGGTGACAGTTCTATCGAGGTATTCGACATCCACAGGAACATCTCTGGGTGCGTCAGAGTACCGGACAGTGATGGCTGCGCTCCTGCTAACAACCTCGTCGTTTAACCCTCCCAGCAGGACCGTAACAGGCCCCATGTAGCCCGAGACGGACATGTGGGGGATCCCCCTTCCCTCAGCCAGGGATTGCAGTCGGTTGTTCTCGCCCTCGTTCCTCCCTACAATCACCCTGGCCTCTCCCACCCTGAAGTGCCTCCCGATCCTGAGGAACACCATGTCCTCCAAGACCGGCCTCCCCTCGTGTTCAAGATAGTCCCTAAATTTCTTGGAGAACTGGGGATCCGTGAGCAAGCACCCCCCCGAGGGGCAGGGATAGTCGTATACGCCCAGCTCCTTCGCGAGCTCCATCTGGGGCAGACGCCTCCGACCACTGATTGAATAGAGAGATTCCCGATCCACGACGCCTTCTCTCTCAATATCTGTCTCCGGGAGGAGCTGGGCTGATAGAGGCCTCAGGATCTTCCCCTCGAGACCCGCCTCTCTCTCGATGAGACGCATCGCCTTCATCCTCTGCGAGAAGGGGCGCTGCCCCACCACCTCACCCGTCACGTAGAAATCAGCGCCGATCCTCTCTCCCAGCTCATGGGCCTTGCGAAGCATGAGGATCCGGCAGTCGATACAAATGTTCACTTGGCTCCCGTAGCCATGGGGCGGATCGACCAAGAGGTCCAGAAAGTCTTGACCCATGAACACGTGATGAACGGGTATACCACAGTCCTCTCCGATGGCGTTCACAGCACACTTATCGCAGCTGCAGAAGGGGGTAGCGAAATGGACGGCCTCCATCTCCAAACCCTGATTCACCATCGCCTTCACCGCAAGAGTGCTGTCTAACCCCCCCG
Source organism: Candidatus Bathyarchaeota archaeon (assembly GCA_030593155.1). The sequence goes on along the minus strand of JAUVHT010000052.1, from coordinate 3,978 downwards.
AGACGAGAGCTAGGCCTTTCTTCTTTTTGGGCACCGAGAACACCTTACAGTTATCACACCAATTTCCAGCGGATTATCACTACGTAGCCCTTTAGGGTAAAATAATAAGGTTCCCTCGATGATGGTGCGACTCCCCTCTCCGACCGATTTAAACCTTTTATTTCCGACTTTGAGTTTCGTTTTAACTTGGTCTTCTGACAATTGCATGCTCGGTTATATAGAAAGCAGATACTTCCTTGTACTGTTGACATCAACTTCATCGCCTATTTTACAAAATGGTATAAATATGAGTTAGTGACAATTTGCAAAGACAAGATATGGCTAAGAAACTTGATGGCCTCGATTTTAAAATCCTCCATGAGCTGCAGAAGGATGGAAGGACCTCGATCACCGATCTGGCCAAGAAGGTGAAATCCTCCCGCCCCACCGTTACCAGCAGGCTAAAACAATTGTTGAATAACGGACAGATAATAATCAGTGGAGGGTTGAGCCTCAAAGCAGCAGGATACAAGATGGCCTGCGTCGGCCTCGAAGTGAGGACCGACGAATCTAGGAAGAAGATCGAGCAATATTTCAAGGATTGTCCCAGGATCCTTTACGCTTTCAGAACTCCTGAAAAGGCGAACCTCCAACTTGGGGTCTGGGGAGAAAATGATCAAACTTTGAACTCCACCATAGAATCCTTCCGAGACCACCAGGACGTAGACATAGTTTACACCCATTACCTGGGTACTCCCATCTATGGGGACATCCCAGTAGACGTTCACCCTGTAAAGAGCGACGAGACCCCGTGCGGATTATCATGCTCGCAATGCCTCAGGTTTGAAAACGAGTGGTGCCTGGGTTGCCCCGTTTCGAAAGACTATAAAAACCCTCTGCTGAAATAGATGTCTCTGATCAACATTAAAAGGTCACACCCTTTTTTTATGGGAAAAACAGGCAAATCACCCTAAATACCCTTTAAAAAAGGGTGATCAAGCAGGTGATTATGAGCGCTCAAAATAGACTCTTAAACATATTAATACATTCAGACATGCGTCTCTGCCGTTACTAACTCATCTCTTAAATATTAGACAGGGAAAATGTCATTACGAGATGTTGTCGCTTTCCAACATCCTAACGCCGTTAGCAGGTGAGATAGGCATCGGCGGGATAGGCGGCTTCCTGACAGGGTGGGCCCTGAAGAAGGCCGCCAAGATGGTGGCGGTCATAATCGGCCTAGCCTTCCTGGGCCTCCAGTACCTCGCATACGAGAACATAATCCAGATCAACTATGCGGCCCTACAGGATTGGGCCAACAACCTCGCAGGGCAGGCCGCCGGGACCCAGTCGCTGATCACGGACTTCTTCGCCCACGCCCCCTTCGGCGCCGCATTCATCGGCGGCTTCTATCTCGGGTTCCAGAAGGGCTGACGGGCTCGAGCATCAGACAGACAAGCCTCTCGAAGAACAGGGGAGACTCCCCCAATTTGTAGACCGTGTACATCTTTTCCACCTCTCCCAGATCCAGTCCCGTGTGGGAAGAGTAGACCAAGATGATCGCCCCATCCGGCTCCAGATGGCCCCCCGCCTCATGAAGAAGCCTCATTGTCATCTCGTCGCCGACCTTCCCGCCGGCCCAGGAGGCCTCGTTGGCACCTCCTTCCGATGGCAGGTAGGGGGGATTGAACAGGATCCAGTTGAACCTGCGACCCGCCAACCCTCGGAAAAGGTCGCTAACGACGAAGTCGATCCTATCGGCCACCCCTGCCTCCTCCGCCCTCTTCACGGCCTCTTTGACCGCCTCCGGATCAACGTCGACGGCCACGACTTCATCCACAAGGGGTTCGGAGGCGACCTCCACAGCCAAGAAACCACTGCCGGTCCCCATATCCAAGACGGACCCATGGACCCTCCCCCTGGCGTGCGCCAGCAGGAGAAGGGAGTCCTCCGCAGGCCTGTAAACCCTCGCCATCCCAGAGAGCTCTCCCTTCCCCCGGAGATAAGGGTAGCCCCGCACGCCCAGTCATCTTTTAAGACTTCGGATGCGAACAGTTGACGGAATGTTCATCACGGTGTTAGGCTCCGGCTCCAACGGCGGCGTCCCACAGTGGGACTGCTGCTGCCCCAACTGCACCAGGGCTAGGGAGACCCCCGGAATGAGGAGGACCCGCTCCTCCGTGGCTGTATCCCTAGACGGGGGCCAGCACGTCATGATCGATGCGACGCCCGACCTCAAGCAGCAGCTGGAGGCCGTGGGTCTAACGCCCATCCCAGAGGAAGCGGATTCCGGCAGGCACAGCAGGATAGACGCCGTGCTCCTCACCCACGGCCACGGGGACCACACGGTCGGCATCGCCGAGTTCTCCACCGGAAAGAGCTTCGAGATACCGGTGTACGGGCCCCCGGACCTCATCAGATTCCTGTTTGGTTCGCCGGGTCGAAGCAGCTTCTTCGGCGACCTCGGAAGGCTAGTCAGGAACTACGTCTCCCCCCGGAACCTCGAGGAAGGCGAAAGGCTGGGGTTTCTCGACGGGCTGACTGCCACCGGATTCGAGGTCGCCCACACGGACAGGCTTGAGGGTGGGACACTCTTCCCCAGCAGCACCTTCGGCTATGAGCTGGAAGCTGACGGCAGGCGGTTCGTCTACACTCCCGACCTCGGCCTGCTGTCGGATGGTCTGTTGAACAGGGTGCAGGGGGCAGACCTCTTCATGCTGGACGCGACCTTCTGGTGGGACGACGAACTCGCCAGGATGAGCGGGTTGGGGAAGACCTCTTACGATCTGGGGCATGTCCCGGTCGAGGAGAGCCTCAAGACCTTGAAAGGGTTGGATGTCGGCAGGGTGGTCTACACGCACCTTAACCACACTAATCCGCTGCTAGACCCCGAGGAGAAGATGATGGAGATAGTGAGGGCTGCAGGTTTTGAGATCGCCCATGATGGGATGACCATTGTTCTTTGAAGACGAATAGTTCCTTCCGGCCTTTTTCCGCTCTGATGGCACTCGCCTTTTTTTAGAGGTAGGCGGGAAATAGTATCGGTGATTATGCGAATCGGAGATGACATCAGGAAGCTCATCGCCGCCACCGAGGTGGTTCTGTACCCTGAACCCTTGATGATCGTCAGCATCGACAGGGAAGAAGAGGAGAAAGCGAGACGCCTCATGGAAGATTTGGAACCCTTCTCGTCCATTACCTTCGATGTCTCCGAGGTCTCCCTCGTCCTGAAAACCGAGGAATGGGACGATCTAAAAGAGAATTTTCACGATTACGAGGAGGAAGGTCCCTATCGGCTGATCACATTCGACATCGTCCTCGACTTGGCTATCGTCGGCTACCTGGCGGTCATATCGAGAATCCTTGCGGATGCGGGGATCAGCATCTACGCCCTCTCCACGTACCTCAGGGACCACGTCCTCGTCAAGGAGAGCGACGCCGAGACGGCGGTGACTGTTCTCAGGGGGCTCATCGAGGAGTGTAAAATGGAACAAGCTCGTCAAGACAATTGACTGATATTCCCACTCGTGGAGGTAACTCCTTGTTGTATAGGTCGAACGTCGCTGCATCCGGAAGGCTAGACTGCGGACTCGCTCGGTGCCGGGATTAAGCTTGACAGCAGCTCAAGCGCTGTCGAGCTGATGACGTAGCGGATGCCTCCACGTCCATGCCTGTAGACCAGTATCCCGAAATCCCGTAGACGCTTGCGGAGGCCTTTGGGAAAGAGGTCACGGGCTCTCACACCCTCCTTCATCGACAATAATTCATCTCGGTAGAAATACACTAGGTTCTCGACGTTCCTATTTTCCAGTTCCTCTTGTGCCATATCTCATCCGCCTCCTTGATAGTGTGAAATGCTTGGATGCCTCCGTTAAATGATCGGGATGAACGAGCGGAGCAGGACGTAGATCAGGTAGGCGGCGACGGTCACCGTCGCAGACTTCTTGGTATCGGCCTCGTAGTTCGCGGAGACGGCGTAGGTGTTCAGCAGGACCGTGA
>JAUVHT010000114.1 GCA_030593155.1 Candidatus Bathyarchaeota archaeon | reverse complement strand
GTCCGGGCGGACGACACCGCCTTCCTCGAGTACTACCCCGAGATTGCCCGCTGCCTCAGCTGCAACACATGCACCAAGGCCTGCCCCCAGGACATCATGGTGATGGACTACGTCCAGGCCGCTCTCAGGGGAGACGTCGAGGAGACTGCGAAGCTCAGCTTCGACTGCCTAAGCTGTGGACTCTGCGCGATCCGCTGCCCCGCGGAGATCGTGCCCTACAACATCGGACAGCTGGCCCGGAGACTCTACAGCAAGTACATCGACGGCCCCACGGAGCACGTGCTCGATAAGGTGAAGGAGGTTGAGGCGGGCAAGTTCGACGCCGAGATCGAGGAGATGAAGGGCCTCGACAGGGAGACGCTTCAGGAGCGTTACGAGACCAGGGAGAAGAGGTTGTGACCATGAGCGGCTATCCAGACTACATGCAGGAATCGTTGGAGCTAGTGGAGAAGACCAGGCCCAGCCGGGTCGGAAAGGCCCTGCCGGAGATGAACGCTGAGGAGAAGGAAAAGATCCTCAGGGAATGGCACCCCGACTTCAAGATGGACCAGAAACGGGAGCTGAAGATAGGCCCGAGCAAGGGGATGCTCATGCCCCTCGAGGTCGTCGACAACCTAGAATCCCACCCCATCATCACCCCCGACCAGATCGACCTCGACGACATAGACTACGACGTGGACGTCCTCATCATAGGCGCGGGCGGGGCCGGCCTGAGCGCAGCCCTCCTGGCCCACGAGAACGGCATAGACCCCGAGAAGATACTCATGGTCCAGAAGCTCAGGCTGGGGGACGCCAACTCCAAGATGAGCCAGGGCGGCATCCAGGCCGCGGACGCGCCAGATGACAGCCCGGCCATCCACTACCTTGACATCATCGGCGGTGGCCACTACGAGAACAAGCCTGAGCTCGTCGAGCTCCTGGTCAAGGAGGGACCCGACGTCATCAAGTGGCACGAGGAGCTGGGCGTCATGTACGACAAGCTGGAGGACGGGACTATGCAGCTCGCCCCCGGAGGCGGCACCAGCCGGAAGAGGATGCACAGCTGCAAGGACTACACCGGCCTCGAGATCACAAGGGTCCTCGTCGACGAGTTCCTCAGCAGGGATATCTCATACGTGGAGCTCACATCCGCGGTGGCATTAGTCATGGACGACGAGGGCCAGGTCGCGGGCGCAGTCCTCTACGACATGGACTCGGACGAGTACAAGGTCTGCAAGGCCAAGGCCACCATCCTCGCGACCGGAGGCTTCGGCAGGCTCCACATCCAGGGCTTCGAGACCACCAACCACTACGGCGCCACCAACGACGGCGTCGTCATGGCCTACCACGCCGGGGCGGTCCTCCGGGATCTGGATTCCACTCAGTTCCACCCCACCGGGGCGGCCTACCCTGAGCAGATCGTGGGACAGCTCTGCACCGAGAAGCTCCGGGGCCGGGGCGCCCAGCCCCTGAACAAGCACGGGGAGCTCTTCGTCTACCCCCTGGAGACCAGGGACGTGGAGGCCTCAGCCCTGATCCGGGAGTGCTACGGCAGGGACAACGGCGTCGTCACCCCCACTGGGATGCGGGGCGTCTGGCTGGACACTCCTCTCATCGAGATAATCAACGGCGAGGGCACCATAGAAAGGGAGTTCGCCGCCATGTTCCGGACCTTTAACAAGTTCGGCATCGACATCCGGGAGGAGCCCATGCTCGTCTTCCCCACTCTCCACTACCAGAACGGGGGCGTCGAGATAAACGCCGAGACCGAGACCAGCATCCCCGGCCTCTTTGCGGCCGGCGAGGTCTGCGGGGGCGTCCACGGGAAGAACCGGCTCATGGGCAACAGCCAGCTCGGCCTCTACGTGTTCGGCAGGAGGGCCGGGAGGTTCGCGGCGGAGAGGGCGAAGACCGCGAAGATCGGGAAGCTCACCCTGAGCCACCTCGACAGGTATGAGGGGTGGCTGGAGGAGGCGGGGGTCGAGACAGACCGGAAGGCGCCTATACTGCTCCCCGAGTACCGGAGGAAGAAGACTATCGAGCATCAGCTGAAGCTGCTGTAGGCCGTGAGACAGATGGCGGAAGAGCCGAGAATAGGCGTGTGGGTGTGCGAGTGCGGTGGAAACATAGGCGACGTTGTAGATGTTCCCCGCGTTGCGGAGCGGCTCAAGGGCGAGGTGGCCTACGTCCGGGAGGAGATGTATCTCTGCTCCGCCCCCTCAATAGAGGGCATAAAGAACGCCGTGGAGAAGCGGAATCTCGACCGGGTGATCCTGGCCTGCTGCACCCCCAACATGCACCATGAGACCTTCAAGGGCAACCTCGAGGAGGTGGGCCTCAACCCAGCGCTCTTGGAAATAGTGAACGTCAGGGAGCAGTGCAGCTGGGTCCACAAGGACGACCCCGAGGGCGCTACAATGAAGGCCCTGGACCTAATCAGGGGCGCCATCGCCCGGGCCAGGGAGTCCGTCCCCCTCGAGTCCAAGAGGATGGAGGTCACGCCCGAGGTGTTGGTCATAGGCGGAGGGGTTGCGGGCATCACCTCCAGCCTCAGGATGGCCGAGAACGGCCTCAAGGTCCACCTTGTGGAGAAGCTGCCCAGCATAGGCGGCCACATGATCCAGTTCCCAAAGGTCTTCCCGACCCTGGACTGCAGCCAGTGCATCCTGACGCCGAAGATGGCGGCGGTCAACCAGAACAAGAACATCAACCTCATCACCTACGCCGAGGTCTCCGAAGTCTCCGGCGTCCCAGGAGACTTCGACGTCAAGGTCAGGCTCAAGCCCCGGGGCGTGGACGTGGATGAGTGCATCGGCTGCGGGGCCTGCAGCCGGGTCTGCCCCACCGACGCGCCCAGCGACTACAACGAGGGCCTAGACAACAGGAAAGCCGCGTACATACCCTTCCCCCAGAGCGTCCCCAGCGTCTACACCATCGACTTCGACCACTGCATCAAGTGCGGGGCCTGCGTCGAGGTCTGCCCCAAGAAGTGCATCGACCTCGAAGACCCAGGGAAAGAGATCGAGCTTAACGTAGGCGCCATCATAATGGCCACAGGCTTCGAGCTCTACGACATCGGCAGCCTGGCCAACTATGGATACGGAAAGTACCCGAACGTGGTCACCAGCCTCGAGATGGAGCGCATCCTCGACGTGAACGGGCCCACGGGCAGCCGGCTCATCGTCCCCGAGACGGGGAGGGAGGCGGAGAGCGTCGCCTACGTCCTCTGCGCGGGTTCTAGGGACACCGAGGCAGGCAAGGCCCACTGCAGCCGGGTCTGCTGCCTCTACGCGCTTAAGCAGACGCAGCTCCTCAGGGACCGGGGCGTGGACGTCTGGATCCACTACATCGACATCCGGGCCCCAGGCCGCCGCTACGAGGAGTTCTACGCGACCACCCAGGACAAGGGCGCCATGTTCGTCAAGGGAAAGGTCACCGAGATCGTCCCCCAAGGGGAGCAGGTGCTGGTCCGTGGGGAAGACATGATGATCAACCGGATGGTGGAGAACCCCGTCGACCTGGTGGTCCTCTGCCCGCCCATCGTCACCGCCGAGGACACCCTGAAGCTCGCGGAGATGCTCCGGGTGCCCGTGGACGAGGACCAGTTCGTCCTGGAGCGCCACCCGAAGCTCGACCCCCTGGCCACCAAGAGGGACGGCGTGTTCGCGGCTGGGGCCGTCATGGGCCCGAAGGACATCCAGTCGACGACGGCGGAAGCTGAAGGGGCAGCCATGAAGGCCGTCAACTTCCTTTCCGC
>JAUVHT010000125.1 GCA_030593155.1 Candidatus Bathyarchaeota archaeon | reverse complement strand
ATCTGGGCCAGCTGCTTCACCCTAGAATAAGGCAGCCCCCTCATGAAAGGCGCCAGGAACAGCGTGTAGTACATGAACCCCTGACCCCCGCTGAAATTCGTCTGCCCCGCAGCCAGCACCTTAACGCTGTGGAGGATCGCCACCTCCGGCTGCTTCGCGGGCCCCGCCACGCTGCTCTGGAACCCCTTCCCATCAGGTAGCAAACCATAATACAGGAAGTACCTCAGATCCCAGTCCTGACAGAAAGGCCGACTCCCGAAATACTCCAGGGTGTGGATGTGAATGTCCCCCTGATGATGAGCCGTCGCCAGCTTGGGCGGCATCAGGAGCAGATACTCCTCCTTACTCAGACGATCAGCCTTCTTCTTATGAACCGTCTCAGGATTCGGCTGAAGATTCGCGTTCTCCTTCGCCTCATACCCGTTCCCCGTATCGATCTGATAGGCATCGTAGACCGGAGCCCCCACCCGGGTCAGGAGGTTCCTGTAGATCCCGAACTCAGGCTTCTCCTCAGACCACTCCATCAGGACGTTATTCGTCATCTCCCTCAGCATCGGCCCGCTCACGAACTTGGGCTTCGAGAGCCTCACCCGGCGCTCCACCTCGTCCGAGATCTTCTCCGCATAACCCCCACTGATGGGACTCAGGCCGAACACCGTCGTCGCCAGCTGAGTCTCCCTCTCCAGCTGCTCGATGATCATGGTCTTGTCCCATGGAATCAGATAGCCGTCGGTCGTCCTGACCATCGGCATCCCCCGATAAGTCCTGGCCGACTGATAGTACTGGTTGAGGACCGTCTGCCCTTTCGGATTACCCCTACGCTTCGCCAAACCCTAGAACTTCCTTCGCCTTCCCCTCGTCCAGCGCCTCCCCCGAGAACAACTCCTCCGACGGGGCCAACAAATCCCCTCGCTCAAGAATTGGAGGATTCCCGAACATGTTCTTCATGATGAACTCCATCTGGGTCTCTGTGTCGAAGGCTCTGACATCGAACTCCACACCCTCCTCGCTGAGCCACCTCTTCAGCTCATCGCATTTGGGGCAGTCTGGGAGTGTGTAGACCGTAACCCGCGACGCCGATGGACCCATGTATAAATATGACCTCCGATGGAAAACACTGGAGATGAGCGGAACTATCTCTATTAATCATCGTTTAAAAAAGTAATCATTTATCCTATAATACTTCGAAGTACAAGAAAAAAAACGATTTGACAATATCATGTTTTGCCCTATATGTCTCAAGTAATTGTAATAATATTCATTATTACGGTCAATTTCAATATCGTTAAATATTCCCGCCGATTAATGTTCATAGTCCAAATCAAAATCGCCTCGGAGGACCCGATTGACCATCATAATGTGCCTAGTGGGGACCCACTTCCGACGCCCCTTCGACGGCATCCGATACTGGAGCCGGCGTCAGGGCATCACCAGGCTCTACCTCCTCTACAGCAGCGCCGAGGACGAGACCGCCATCTTCTCGTACATGTCCAAGCGGAACGCGGAGAGCCTCAAGGAGAGGCTGGAGATCATGGACCCCATCATGGTGGGCTACGACCCCATGTCTCACAGAGACGCGTTCCGAACCATATACGGGATCCTCGAGCAGTCCAGGGGGGACAGGGAGGAGGTCCTCATCGACATCACCTCCACCACCAACCTCACCCAGGGCATCGCGCTGACCATCGCCCTGATGTTCAGAAACGCCCGGGTCTACACCGTTCCCTCGAAACAGCCCGCCTGGTACGTCAACGGCGAGATCGGGGACGAAAAATTCGAGGGATGGTTCGAAAACGCCCGAAATCAGCCCAGCATGGACCCCATCGAGATCAACCTCCCGGGCTACCGCCTCGAACCCCACACCAAGCACGAGGAGAAGGAGTGGGCGGTGGAGAAGACCATCCTCAAACTCCTCCACGACCACGAAGGCAAGGCCGACTCCATAAGCGACATCATCCGATGGTCGGGCCACAAGGCCGCGAGTTCCACCCTCCGAAACAGGTACAGCCGCATCATCAACAGGCTCGAGATGAAGGGATTCGTCGATGCGGACAAGGGCTCCAAGATGAAGGTCATCCGCCTCACCGATTTCGGCGTCATCTACGCCGAAGCCCTTTCGGACCTCATCGACGTATAACTCTGCCCGGAGCCATTTTTCAGGAATTGCTGGGAGTGCAAAAACTTGGGGGTGTCGCGACCCCTTTTTTTTCCCAAACGCTAAACATAAGAGGGCCCCGAATCTGAGCATAATACCGTGTATTATAACTGAAAGATGAGCCCTCCACTCGGAACAAAACTTGAATCGATACGGCGCCGGGCCTCCCATCCCGTTCGGGTAGATTTTTATCTCCCACTCCCACCTACCATATCAACCTCGGAGGTATCGATTTGCGTCTTCAGGTCTCTCTAACCCCCGCAGAGGGGAAGCGGATCATCGGGATGAGCATCGCAGCGATGGACACGGTCCAGCACGCCCTGGAGGAGGGCACCATAGTCATCGCGACGAGCACCACCACGGCTTACGTCTTGGAGGCGCTCCTCGGGGTGGAGATCCCGGACAAGGGAATGTTCACGGCTGGCGTCATCACCGCCAGGGGCTGCTGCGTCACCGACCCCAAAGGCAGGTACAGCCACCGAGTCATCAGGAAGGGAGAGGTGACGGAGATGAAGACCCCCGAGCTGCCCGAGGTGCTGGCGGAGATGGGTCCCGAGGACGTGTTCATAAAGGGGGCCAACGCCATCGACCCCTTCGGCCAGGCCGGCGTCCTCCTGGGGGGTGCTGGGGGTGGCACCATCGGCCGGGCGTGGGGGTACATCACGGCGAACGGGATAACGACGATCATCGCCGCGGGGCTGGAGAAGCTGGTCCCCGTCTCCCTGTCCGATGCCGCCCTGAAGACGGGTATCGGGACGGTGGACGGCTCTCTGGGGATGGCGGTGGGCATGATGGTGGTGGGGGGGAACATCGTCACTGAGATGGAGGCGCTGAAGATGCTGACCGGGGTCGACGCCATCCCAATAGCCGGGGGCGGCATCGACGGCGGCGAGGGCTCCAGGACCTTCGTCCTCGAGGGCCCCGAGGATAGCATAAAGGCGGCCCGGGACCTGGTCTGCTCGGTGAAGGGGGAGCCGGCTCTGAAGACTGTTGTTCAGGACTGTGAGCTCTGTGGCGCCAAGTGTGACTATAACCAGAGGTAGTCAGCCGATCCTTGGTCTCTTCTCTTCCATCCGGATCTTTTCGGCGCCGTTGAATGCGGCGAAGTCTTCGAGGGTCTGCTCGAAGGCTTCTTGGTAGGTCTGGTCGGGTTCGAACCGGGGCTCGTGCCAGACTGAGTGGACTATGAGGGTTTTGTTCTTCCTGTCCATCTTGGGGACGATCCTGCCGACGAGGCTGTGGCCGTGGAGGATGGGGAGGTTGTAGTAGCCGTATTTCCTCTGTTCGGCGGGGAGGTAGAC
>JAUVHT010000088.1 GCA_030593155.1 Candidatus Bathyarchaeota archaeon | reverse complement strand
GGGCGGGGGCGTCTGGCCCCACTACGTGCCCGCGGTGGTCGACGAGATCGTCAGCAGGGCCGAGTTCCTCACAAGCTACACCCCCTACCAGCCCGAGATCACCCAGGGGATGCTCCAATCCATATTTGAGTACCAGAGCCTAATGTGCGAGCTGCTCGGCATGGAGGTGTCCAACGCCTCCGTGTATGATTGGGCCACGGGCCTCGGCGAGGCCGCCAGAATGGCCAGTAGGCTAACGAGGAAGACTTCCATCCTAGTCCCCAGCCTTATGAGCACCAACAGACTCGCAGTACTGAGATCGTACGCCGAACCGGCGGGCATCACGACCGTTCAGGTGGACTACGACAAGACCACCGGGCAGATGGACATCGAAGACCTGAAAGAGAAGATGGACGACAAGACCGCCGCGGTCTACATCGAGAACCCCTCGTATCTCGGGTTCATCGAGGAGGGAGTAGAGGCCATAGGCGAGGTGGCGCACGACTCCAAGGCGCTGTTCATCGTCGGCGTCGACCCCATCTCCCTCGGACTCCTCAAGCCCCCGGGAGATTACGACGCAGACATCGTGATCGGGGAGGGGCAGCCCCTCGGCAACCACATGAACTTCGGCGGCCCCCTGCTGGGCATATTCGCCTGCAAGGACCAGCCCAGGATGATCAGGCAGATGCCGGGCAGGCTGATAGGCATGACCGAGACCCTCGAGGGCTCCAAGAGGGCCTTCGCGATGACCCTCCAGACGAGGGAGCAGCACATAAGGAGAGAGAAGGCCACGTCCAACATATGCTCGAACCAGGCACTCTGCGCTTTGGCCAGCGCAGTGTACCTCTCCCTGATGGGTCCCAAAGGCATGAGAGAGCTGAGCGAGGTGGTGGCGAGCCGAGCGAGGTACGCAATGAGGAAGATAGGCGAACTCCCCGGGGTCAGGGCTCCGGTGTTCAACAGCTTCCACTTCAAGGAGTTCACGGTCAAGTTCAGGACGAAATCCGTCTCGGAAGCCCATCTCGGCCTTCTCGACAGGGGGATCCACGGCGGGAAGTCCCTGGTGAACGAGTTCCCCGAGCTCGAGGAGACCGCCCTCTACAGCGTCACCGAGATGCACACGAAGAGGGACATAGACAGGCTGGTCACGGTCCTCGGGGAGGCGCTGGAGGGATGACTATGAGACGATTCAGGCAGGCGGACTGGGAGGAACCCCTCATCTTCGAGCTGGGCATGGAGGACAGGGTAGGCTTCACCGTCCCACACCTCGAACCGGAGCTGATAGACGCCATCGATGATATCGCCGAGCTCGTCCCCGAAGGGATGGTCAGGACCAAGCCGGCCAGGTTGCCGGAGGTCTCGGAGATCGAGGTCCTCCGCCATTACATCCACCTCTCCCAGATCAACTACGGCGTAAACTCGGGGGTCATCTATCCCTTGGGAAGCTGCACCATGAAGTACAACCCCGTCATCAACGAGGTCCTCGCGAGCCACCCCAAGATCACTGAGACACACCCGGAACAGGACGAAGCCTCTGTCCAAGGCACGCTCGAGTTCTTGCACAAGCTGACGGAGGGTTTCCTGGAGGTGACGGGCATGGACGACGCCAGCCTCCAGCCGGCCGCAGGCGCCCACGGTGAGTACCTCGGCATCCTCATCATCATGGCCTACCACGCTGACAGGGGAGAGCTGGACACCCGCAGGGAGATCATCATCCCCGACTCTGCCCACGGCACGAACCCAGCGAGCGCCATGATGGCGAGATTCAAGACCGTGGAGATCCCGTCCAACGAGGACGGCGGCGTCGACATCGAGGCCTTGAAGAGTGTGGTCGGGCCCCATACTGCGGGGCTGATGCTGACGAACCCCAACACGCTTGGGATCTTTGACGAGAACATCGCTGAGATCGCTGAGATAGTCCACGAAGTGGGGGGGCTGATGTACTACGACGGGGCAAACCTCAACGCCATAATGGGCAAGTGCAGGCCCGGCGACATGGGCTTCGACATCGTCCACGTCAACCTCCACAAGACCTTCGCCACCCCCCACGGGGGCGGGGGCCCGGGTTCGGGGCCCGTGGGCGTCAAAGCCTTCCTGGCCGACTACCTCCCGGTTCCCACCGTCGAGGAGGCCGACGGAGTCTACAGCCTCAGCTGGGAGAAGCCCAAGACGGTCGGCAAGATCCACGGGTACCACGGCAACGTGAACGTGATGCTGAAGGCGTACGCCTACATGCTGTCCCTCGGGGGGGAGGGGCTCAAGGAAGCCTCCGAGCTGGCCGTTCTGAACTCGAACTACATCGCCCAGAAGCTGAAGGACGTGAGGGGATACTCCCTCCCCTTCGGAGAGGGGAAATGGCGGATGCACGAAGCTGTGCTGAGCGCATCAGAGATGAACGAGGAGACGGGAGTCAGGGCCCTCAACGTCTCAAAGAAGCTGCTGGACTACGGCCTCCACGCGCCCACCACGTACTTCCCCCTCATCGTCCCCGAGGCTCTCATGATAGAGCCGACGGAGACGGAGCCCCTTGAGGCCCTCGACGAGTTCATAGAGGCCATGAAGGAGATATCCAAGCTGGCATACTCGAATCCCGAGGAGGTCCTCGAGGCCCCGAAGAACACGACGGTAGGGAAGCTTGACGAGGTCAGGGCCTCCCACCCGAAGACCCTCTGCCTGAGCTGGAGGACCTACTGCAAACTCCCTCTTTGAGGGGGGCAGCATTTTTATTCACATAATACGAAGGAGGGCTGGAAGGGACCCCGATGATGAACCTACTATCGACCCTCGCCTCAGCAGACCTGAGCAGCCTGCAGCAGCCCCCAATGGCCACCATACTCATCCTCTTGTTGGCCATCGCCCTAAACCTAGTGATCGGCTTCTTGGGCAGGAGGAGCATGGACCTCGATGAGTACAGGAGGATCATGACGGAGTCTCGCATCGCTCAGCAGGAAGTGATGGCGGCGATGAAGAGCGGCAACCAGAGAAGGATCTCCAAGGCTCAGAAGCGGCAGCAGGAACTCTCCCAGGAACAGATGAAGATCTCAGGGAACAGGATGAAGACGTCTTTCTTCTACATCATCCCTCTGATGATCCTCTGGCCGATCCTCCGGACATTCTTCGGCGATGCCATCATCGCCTATATGCCTTTCAAGTCCCCCTTCTCGGGCCTCGAACTGAAGATGGGCAGCTGGTACTTCATCTGCACATTCGCGTCAAGCATCATCATACAGCGTATCCTTGGCCTCACCTTTGAAATCGATCCCGAGGATAGCGCCAAGTAGGTCTCAGAGATGAACGACCAGGCGGATCAGGCCTCCGAGAGGGGGCTCGTGATAACCGTGAGTGGCGTCCACGGTTCTGGGCGCTCCACCCACGCAAAGAAGCTGGCGGAGACCTTCGCCCTCAGGTACGTGTCCTCGGGGACCATATTCAGGCAGATGGCGGATGAGCGGGGTATAAACCTAGAGGAAATGTCAAAGCTTACGGAAGAGAACCCTGAACTTGACAGGATGATCGACGAGAGGGCCACGGAGGAATCCAAGAAGGGCGGAGTCGTGATCGACGCGACCCTCTCCGGCTGGATGGCCCACGACCCGGATATCAGGATCTTCCTGAAAACTCCCTTCGAGGCCCGGATAAGGAGGATTGCCAAGAGGGAGGGAATTCCCTACGAGGAGGCTGAGAAGGAGACCACGGTCAGGGATGAGAGCGAGAGGGAGAGGTTCCAGGAATACTACAACGTGGACGTCTCGGACCTCTCCATATACGACGTGATCCTGAACACCGAACTCTACGAGCCGGAGGGGACTGCGCGAATCCTTAAAAGCGTGGTCGAGGAATACTGCTCGATCAGGTGATCGGATGTCAGCCATGGATGTAGGGCGGATCTGCCTCAAACTGAAGGGGAGAGAAGCTGCGAAGCGCTGCGTCGTAGTTGACGTTATCGACAGGAACTACGTGATGGTGACCGGCCCCTTCGAGCTGACCGGGGTCAAGCGGAGGAGGGTCAACATGAGCCACCTGAAGCCCTTGGATGAGGTGATCGAAATTCCAAGGAACGCCTCGGACAAAGAGATTATTGACATCCTGGGTTAAGGCCCTTCAATCCTTGCAGAGTTTATTGCTTGGGATTGGATTTTCAGTTTTGTGGAGGGGCCTGGCCGCGTCGGCCGTCGTCCTTCGTTGCCGTTGGGGCGGCCCGTTTCCCCAGTCACTCGTGTGGGGTTCGGGCGGCCTTACCGTTCCTTTGGAGCCCGGCGCCCACGGGTTCGGCCCCTGATCCACCGTCGATGTCGTTCATGCGCCC
>JAUVHT010000083.1 GCA_030593155.1 Candidatus Bathyarchaeota archaeon | reverse complement strand
TAGCCAGCGATCTTGTTCCTGAGCTTCTTGGACACGTCAAGCTCAATCTCTTTGAGGAACTGTTTATTCTGCTCGAAGTCTGTGGTTAAGCTCCTCTCGTACCTGTCTACAAGCTCTATAGCGATACGTTTCACCATCTCGGTCCGTACTTTTCCCAATCTGAACACCCATACATCGGTTCTAGTCTTGTTCCTGATATGGAAAACTCTCGCAGTATTAAATATTACCTTCTAGAGCAGGCAATCCTTTACCGGCCTAAGCACAACCATCTTCGTGGTCATGTGGATAGAGGAAATTATCGAGTTTTTATCTTCCAAGGATGACCTTTCTGAAGACCTGTCCCCTCGTCAACCTTGATTTTCAGAATTTACATCAAGAACGAAGAATCATATTCAAAATGCCTTCACGGGGATTATTTTTGTTATTCTAGGCGTAACCACTACTTAGTGATACCCCCACGGGAAAGGGGCTAATAATTGCACTACTTGGGGAAAAAAGGCGCAAGTATTAAATATTTCCCGATAAGAGAAGTGAAAATGGAAGGGTCTAACGTGTCAAACGAGATTAAAGTAGCGCCGATGCACAAGCTGATCAAGCGTGCCGGGGCAGCTAGGGTGAGCGAGGAGAGCGCCATGGCCTTGGGCAGGGCCCTTGAGGAGATTGGCGTCAAAGTAGCGAAGGAGGCCATCGACTATGCCAAGCACGCCGGCCGCAAGACGGTCAAGGCCAGGGACATCGAGATAGCAGCCCATAAAGTCCTTGAACGATAGGGTAATATATCTCCCGACGGGCGACTATTGGTTGAAATAGAATGCGTCGACTCGAATGTGATGTTGTCGTCGTCGGCGCCGGGCCAGCGGGTAGCCTCGCCGCTAGGACTGCGGCGGAAGAGGGCGTCCAAGTCATTCTCCTCGAGGAACATCCACGTGTTGGACACCCCATCAATTGCGCCGAGGGCCTCAGCCTAGATGGCATAAAGGATGCCGGGGTCGAAGCTAAACCCCCCATTGTCTGTCAAGAGATCATGAAAGCCAGGGTTTACACCCCAGACATGAATTTCGTGGAGCTCACCAGCTCTACCTGGAATGGTTTCGTTTTGAATAGAGACGTATTCGATCGGACCCTCTCCGAGAACGCAGTCGAAGCCGGGGCCGATCTCATTACGAGTACGAGGGTAATTGACCTAATAAAAAACGGCGACACTGTCACGGGAGTCAAGGCCGTCAGAGAGGGTGAACCTCTACAGGTGAGAGCGAAGATCGTCATTGGGGCGGATGGTTTCGCCTCCGTCGTGAGGAGGACGGCTGGTTTTAGGAGATGGTTTCCCGACGTGTGCGCGTGCGTTCAGTACAGGTTGGGAGGACTAGCCCTCGATGAGCCGGATGCTCACGACTTCATTCTGGGCTCTAAGATCGCTCCCGGCGGCTACGCCTGGGTTTTCCCCAAATCCACCGAAGTGGCGAACGTTGGTCTGGGAGTCAGGCGGATACACACCGCTCCCCCGATAGAGTACCTGAAAAAATGGGTTTCCTCGGATCCCAGGTTCAAGGATGCGGAGATCCAACTGGTGAATGGAGGGATCTGCCCCGTCTCAGGTAACCTAGACAAGACCGTGGACAACGGTGTGATCCTCTGTGGAGACGCAGCTGGCCATCTCATCCCGATGACGGGGGCGGGGATCCACGCTGGAGTCGAAGCGGGAAAGATGGCCGGCGGGACTGCTGCCAGAGCGGTTGGGGAGGGAGACGTCTCGGCTGTCCGGCTATCCGAGTACGAACGGCTCTTCGAAGAACACTGGGGGAAGCGGATCAAGGACAGCGGGAGGGTCCTCGCGATGCTGGACAAGTTCAGCGACGAGAACCTGAACACCCTCGCCAAGGTGGTCACCCACGAGGATATAATGAACCTCGCCAACGGAACGGCCGTAGCCAGGACCCTTACCAAGATCGTTGCCAGGGCTCCCATTGGGATCATGGGCTTGATCTCGGCATACATTCGGGGATGATTCATCGAAGGTGCGAATAAAGGCCGCTCAATCCTCTTTTTCTCCCATGCCCGGCTCTCATAAATTGAAAAACTTTATATTTTTACTCTTGATGAGGTTCGTAGCTGTAATTTAGGAGACAGGTAGTATGGCATATATGACAAGGCAACCTGTGTTGATCTTGAAGGAAGGCTCTACTCGGAGCCGTGGACGCGACGCCAGGAAGGCGAACATGCTGGCAGCCCAGATAATCGCCGAGGTCCTCAAGACCACCCTCGGGCCGAGGGGCATGGACAAGATGCTCATTGACAGCCTCGGGGACATCACCATCACAAGCGATGGGGCCACGATACTCGAAGAGATCGATGTCCAGCACCCCGCCGCCAAGATGATGATCGAGGTCGCGAAGACCCAGGACGACGAGGTGGGGGACGGAACCACCACCGCGGTCATCTTCGCCGGGGAGCTCCTTAAGAAGGCGGAGACCCTGATCGACGATAACATCCATCCGTCCATCATCATCTCGGGTTACCAGAAAGCATCCGAGAAAGCGTTGGAGACCCTCGACAAGGTGGCCATCGACGTCGATCTGGACGACCGTGAGACACTGATGAAGCTCTCCAACACCTCCATGAGGAGCAAGGCCGTCTCAAACGTCCGGGATCACTTCTCCGGCCTGGTGATCGACGCCATCAAGCAGATCATCGAGGAGAGGAACGGCGAGATCATCGCGGATGTCGAGAACGTCCAGATCGTCAAGAAGGAGGGAAAGAGCCTGGACGAGACGGAGCTGGTCCGGGGGATCATCATAGACAAGGAGGTCGTCCACGACGGCATGCCCAAGAAGATCGAGAACCCGAAGATCGCCCTGATCGACGCGGCCATCGAAGTTGAAAAGACCGAGTTCGACGCCGAGATCCGCATCCGCAGCCCAGACGCCATCAAGGCATTCCTCGACCAAGAGGCCGAGATGCTCAAGAAGATGGTCAACAGGATAGTGGACAGCGGCGCCAAGGTCCTCTTCGCCCAGAAGGGCATCGACGACGTGGCCCAGCACTTCCTCGCCAAGGCGGGGGTCCTCGTCGCGAGGCGGGTAAAGAAATCCGACATGGAGAAGCTGGCCAAGGCCACCGGCGCCAAGGTCGTCTCCAACCTATCCGACTTGAAGGAGTCCGACCTGGGCACCTGCGAGATGGTCGAGGAGAAGAAGGTGGGGGATGACAAGATGATCTTCGTCGAGGGGTGCAAGGATCCCAAGGCGGTGGCGATCTTCATCCGCGCAGGATTGGAGAGGATGCTCGATGAGGCCGAGAGGGCCCTGAACGACGCCCTGTACGTAATCAGCGACGTGGCCGAGCTGCCAAGGATGGTGCCCGGAGGAGGGGCCATCGAGACCGAGCTGTCAAAGTCGGTCAGGTCCTACGCCACCCAGGTGGGCGGCCGGGAGCAGCTCGCCATAGAGGCCTTCGCCGACGCCCTGGAGGTCATACCCAGGACCCTGGCCGATAACGCGGGCCTGGACATCCTTGACACCATGGTGGCCATAAAGGCGGCCCACGACAAGAAGGACGGCTTCGCCATGGGGGTCAACGTCTACGACGAAGGGGTCATCGACATGCTGGAGCAGGGCGTGGTCGAGCCCATGTCCGTGAAGCTCCAGGCGGTCAAGTCCGCCGTCGAGGTCTCGTCCATGATCCTGAGGATCGACGATGTCGTCGCAGCTTCTTCCCCCGAAATGGGTCCGGGAGGCCCAGGGCCGGGCGGTATGCCCGACATGGACGAGGACATCTAGAACCCACGTGTTGACCGGGACTCGAGCCCGTCACCCATTTTTTTGGGAAATACTTAACCATCATAATGTCAACCAGAATAGATTCGAAATTTTTAAAAACCAACAGGGACAAGCTTGCGAAGATCTCAGTCATTGGAGAGGTGGTGAGCCCTGTCGTGGGATCATCCAGTTATAAGGTATCCGCGAACGGGGAGCCGGTTATTCTCCCCGGCGTCGGCGGCATCACTTATAATGTTCGTGTAGGAGATCTCGCCACAGGCTGGATGGCCGACCATGTGGAACCAGGGGTGAGCCTGGAGAACAGGGTTTCGGACTCTAGGATGCCTCAATCCCAGAGCCGGGCGTTGAACGTCCTGAGCTGCATAGGTAACGAAGCCATCGTCGTCAAGGGCGACGCGAAGGGAGAAAAGGGAGTCGTCGTGGGTAAACACGGCGGCATTGAGCACGTCATGACGGATTTCCAGCCTGAGGTCATGGAGAAACTTATCATCGAAGATAAGGTCATGGTGAAGGCCTATGGCGTCGGCCTCAAGCTTCTAGACATCCCCGATGTGAAGGTGTTCAACATGGACCCCGGCTTCCTAGACGCCATCGACCCGAAGATAAGAAACGGCAAGCTAGAGTTGCCAGTCACCCATAAAGTACCTGCAGCGAT
>JAUVHT010000164.1 GCA_030593155.1 Candidatus Bathyarchaeota archaeon | reverse complement strand
GATGGTACGAAGAAGCCAAGAAGATCACCCCTGAGAAGCCCATCGTCGTCATCAAGGTCGGCGTCACCGAGGAGGGCTCCAGGGCGGCAGCCAGTCACACCGGCAGCATCGCCGGGAGCGACCAGATCTACGACGCCGCCTTCAAGCAGGCCGGAGTCATAAGGGCCGGAGACGCCGAGGAGATGTTCGACTTCATCAAGGGGCTCCTCTACTGCCCCCTGCCCCAGGGGCCCAACATCGGAATCGTCTCCAACAGCGGGGGCGTCGCCGTGGAGACGGCGGATCGACTCATCCAGAACGGGATGAAGGTCCCCACATTCAGCGAGGAGGCCCAGGAGGAGATCCTGGGGGTGATACCGGCCTTCGGCAACCCCAAGAACCCAGTGGACCTCACGGCGACCCTGAACATGAACAGCTTCCTCAACGTCCCCGGCATGGTGCTGAAGCAGCCTGAGATCCACGGGATGATCACAATCGGCCTCGGCACCGCCATCCTCAACACCATGTTCCCAGACGTCCCCCAGGAGGACCTCGCAGGCATCTACCAGTGGCTCAACGGCCAGCTCATAAACACCTACAAGAAGCACGACAAGCCCGTCATAGTCATCGACCCCTCAGCCGACGTGGAGCCCGAGTCCGCCAAGATCATGGAGGCCCAGAAAGTCCCCGTCTACACGACCCCGAAGAGGGCCGCGGACGTCATGGGAGTCCTGTACAAGCGGAAAATATTCCTCGATAAAGCAAAGGGCCGATAAAAAAAAGGGATTCTCCGCTAGGAATCCATTTTCCAGGGCGATGAGCTTTTTTGTCGGGTCTGTCGAGAATGTGAGGCTAAATTCTCGATTAGAAATCCATGAAACAGCTGTTCTGCCCTGTTCCAGTGTATTCCTCTAATACAAGTACCGTGCATATTCAGAGGGAAGGTGATGGATGATAGGGAGAGACAGGCTCAAGATATGCATCGTCGCCTTTTTCGCGATGGGCTGTCTCTTCGACCATCTAACCACCAGCTACGGACTGAGCTTGTCGACGTTCGTTGAGACGAACCCCATAGTGACGTCGCTGGTGGAACAGGGCATCTGGAATGTGATCGAGATATTGACGATCACGGCCGGCGTATGCTACGGGCTGTACAGCCTCTGCTCCACGAAAGGAGGCGCCGCCGCCCTCTCCTTGAGGGTTTTGACCTTCGCGGGTTTGATACGGTTCTTCGCCGGTTTCCAGAACCTGAGCGTCATCCTGCAGGTCATGGGCTGATTGGAGTATATCATCGCCTAAAAACCGACATTAAGCCAAAAAACCCGAAAAAATTACGGGATTTCTAGAACCATGGTGATTTTCCCATACGGGAGCATCGTAACCGCTTGTTTTAAAATCGTCCCGTCCATACGCTTGATTTTAACTCTCAGATAGCCCGAGGACTCGTCCATCTTCTCGGCTTCCACGGAGATGACCCATGTGTCGCCGGAGTGTCGGACCAGTATCTTTTCCTTCCTGCCCATCCCAGACCAGGACTCCTCAAGGCTGTTATGGGAGAAGGTCACGTTCCAGTGCTCGAAGTAGTCCACCTCGAGAACCACCTCGTCGATCCTATCGTTGACATCCAAGATACCAGTGAGCATAACAGTGCAGGCTAAGACGACAATGCCCAAGATAGTAACTATCGCCCCGATCTTGGCATACGACCCCATACCGGACCAATAAAATGGTGGATCTCGATTAGTTAATTCGATTATGGAGCCAATATGAGTCACCGTATAACTTACTAAAATCACGCATTATGCTGCTTTATCCGCCATGAATTCGCATTAATACAAGTATTCGCAAGGAACCTGATCAAGGCGCCAAAGCCCCGGCAAGTAATCAAGATTATCGGATATGACGTAATCCGTTCAAATCACGCTACTTTTAACACACCAGAAGGGACAACCCGAAAACAAACACATCTCCACACGTTTTTCCATGACCTTTCACGCCTCTCTCAGTATCGGCCTGGTCAGACAGGTCGGGCCACCCTCAGACTTCATGGTAATCTCATCCCCTTTGTAGGTGTACACCTCGCACCCCGCATCCCTCAGCCTCTCCTCGGTGACCGGGTTCCCCTCCACCATCACGCACTTCCCAGGGGCAATGGCGAGAACATTAGTCCCCATCGTGTCGAACTCCGCCCCCGGCACCTCGATGACGTCCACCCCCCTCTCCCTCAGGAGCCTCCAGAACGGGACAGGGATCAAATATGGATAGGACACGGCCAGGTCGTGATCCACCAAGCTGACTAGGGACATCAGGTGCAGGCAAGCCTCGGGGCCATGGAAGTACGGGAGCTCGACGGGGACGATGTCGACGCCCAGGCCGTCCAAAGCCTCCCCCAGTTGCCTCAACCCCTCCCGGTTTGTGCGGAAACCCTGCCCCACGGCCAGGGTGTCATGATCGACCCAGAGCGTGTCGCCTCCCTCCGCCCAAGCCTCGCCATGGATCCTATAGAGTATGGGGACCCCAAGATCCTCAAGCCTCCTGGCCATGGGCTCCTCCTCGCCCCTTCGGAGGACCTTCCCCATGTTCATCACGATCGCCCCCCGGTCGGTGACTATGGCCGGGTCATAGGTGAAGATAGCGTCAGCCCGTTCCGGCTGGAACTCGTCGTGGTAGAACACTTCAACGCCCTCCCGCTCCAATGTGGAGACGAAGCCATCGTGCTCCTCGCGGGCTCTTACTAGATCCGGTCTACCCGCGTAATGCCACGTTTGATGATCCTCCACGGCGAAGGCCTCGTCGGGCCGCTTGACCAGAACCCTGCGGAGGGGTTCCACCATGCTCTGGCTCCCGAAGCCCCTGCTCAATTCTTCCTCACCTA
>JAUVHT010000176.1 GCA_030593155.1 Candidatus Bathyarchaeota archaeon | reverse complement strand
GCATCCATCGTTGACGGCACAGGTTCCCCCGCCTACAAGGGCGCTATAGCCGTCAAGGACGAATGCATAGCTGCAGTTGGAAAGGTTGAGGGAGACTTGAGGGCTGACGCCGAGAAGGTCATCGACGCATGTAGCCTCGTCGTGACCCCCGGGTTCATCGACGTCCATAACCACGGCGACCTCAGCATCCTCTACTACCCCCAAGCCGAGAGCTTCGTGCGCCAAGGGATCACCACCTTCGTCGGTGGCCAGTGCGGCGACAGCCCCGGCCCCTTCGGAGACTACATAGGCCTCCCCTGGGTCCTAAGCGATCTCTACGTCGATGTACGGCCGACTATGTACAACAGGGAGTGGCTGGTTCCGAGGGATATCTTGAACGCCAGGCACAAGGAGATCTACGGCTGGGAGATAGACTGGAACACCCTCGGGGAGTTCTTCCAGCGGGTGGAGACGAAGGGCATCAGCCCCAACTACGCCCCCCTGGTCGGCCACGGGGACGTCAGGAGCCTCGTCATGGGCCCCGACTTTAAGCGCAAGGCCACCAAGAGGGAGGTGAGGGAGATGAGGAAGCACGTCGAGCAGGCGATGCTGGACGGTTGCATCGGGATCAGCGTCGGGCGGGACTACGACCCCGGCATCTGGGCGAGCTTCGAGGAGATTCTGGCCTGTGCGAAGGTAGCAGCCAAGTACGGGGGCGTCTACGCCAGTCACAGCCTCCGTACGGGCCACAGGAAGTCCCGGAGGCCGGGGGAGTTCCCTCCCGTCAAGACAGGGGGCGTCCTAGAGGCCATCGATGTGGGGAGGAAGGCGAAGATGCCTGTACAGATCTCACACCTAAGCGCCCTGTACGACGTGAGGCCGGGCGCGAGCGATATAATGACAGAAGCCGCTGTGAGGGCCACTCTGAATATAATCGACGAAGCCAGGGAGGAGGGGGTCGACGTCAACTTCGACGAGATACCCAACCACCTCGCAGGCGGGATAGGGACGTCTCCGTTGTTGGTCGGCTATCTCACCCCCTGGCTCAGGGTGGCGGGGAGCCTCGAGCAGCTCGTCAACGCCCTCCGGATGGATGAGTTCCGGGAGGAGATCAAGGAGAACATCTGGGCCGGCAAGCACTACGGCCTCAACCCCAACATCAACGAGAACTGGGCGAAGCAGCGCACCATAGTCGGTTGCGGCGACGAGCGCTTCGTCGACAAGACACTCGCGGAGATCGCTGAAGAGTTGGACGTCGATCCGTTGGACGCGCTTTTCGAGGTCATCATGGCCGACCCCGAGACGAAGGCCGTCAGGAAGGAGGGCGACGACTGGGTGAAGCTCATGTTCTTCAAGCACCCGGAGATGATGATCGGCGTCGACACCTTCGCCGTCGACGACAAGAGGGAGAGCCGGCACCCCCCCTGGTCGCTGCCCAACGAGAACAGCTACGGCGGCTTCCCAAGATACATCCGCAGGGCGTACAGGGAGACGGGCGCCCTCAGCCTGGAGGAGGCCATCAGGAAGGTCACAAGCCTGCCGGCTAGGAAGTTCAAGCTGATGGGCAGGGGAGTACTCGAGGCAGGGGCCTTCGCAGACATCGTCGTCTTTAACCCGGAGACGGTGACCGACAAGGGCGACCAGTTGACCCCCAGGCGATACCCCGAGGGTGTAGAACACGTCATGGTGAACGGAACCATCGTGGTGGAGAACTCGGAGCACACGGGGACGAGACCCGGGAAGGTCCTTCGCAGAGAGGAATGAGCTTAAAAGGGGAGGAACTTTCTCCAGCCTTTCTTGGGAGACTCCCCTTCCTCCGCTTTCCTGGCCTGTTTCAGCCTCTTCTTCTCTTCCTCTTCCTTTTTCCCCTTCTCTTCCAGCTCCCGGATGAGCCTCTCCACATTCTCCTTGTTCTGGAAGGTGGCCAAGGTAGCTCTCTACAATATGCTGGTGAACATGTGAAGGGGAAGAAGGAGAGAGCGGAAACACGAGGGAAAGAAAACCGAAAATCATCCAAGTTAATCCACTAAGCATAAGTTTAACATAATTTTAACAGCATAAATTTAAGAAGTTGAGCACTCCCTAAAAGTGAGTTATCAATGACTCAACACGCGATATCCCCGGAGGAGTTCTTCGGCTTCCAGCTCGGAAGCGACAGGAAGATCGCCCAATGGGATAGAATTGTGGAATATTTCAACAAGCTGCAGCAGCAGAGCGACAAGATCAAGGTCGTGGATATGGGACCCTCCACCGAGGGCAATCCCTTCCTCCTCGTCATCATATCCTCCGCGGGTAACCTGGCCAACTTGGAACGGATACGGCAGGACAACCTGAAGCTGAGCGATCCTTGCGGCCTCTCCGAGGAGGAGGTCGAAGGGCTCATCGCCGACGGGAAAGCCGTCATCTGCCAGTCCATGAGCCTTCACGCCACGGAGATCGGGGGCACCCAGATGGCCCCTGAACTCACCTACGACCTCATCACTAAGGAAGACGAGGAAACCAAGAGGATCTTGGACAACGTTGTCTTCCTCATGGTGCCGTGCTTCAACCCGGACGGCCAGATCATGGTCACAGACTGGTACAACCGCTGGCTGGACACCGAGTACGAGGGCGTCTACATGCCCTGGCTCTACCACAAGTACGTGGGCCACGACAACAACCGGGACGCCTTCCA